>NZ_JBFGYC010000069.1:0-11123 GCF_041587635.1 Pontibacterium sp.
CCCTGACCGAAATCGCAGGCATGTTCTTCAAGAAAAACCTGCTGTACCTGAGTCTCAATCCCTTCGGCAACAACCCGCAGGTTGAGACGGTGGGCCATCGAAATAATGGCCGCAGTAATCTCCATATCATCCAGATGATCCGGGATATCTTTGATAAATTCCCGATCTACTTTCAATACGTTGATAGGCAACGTTTTCAGATAGTTGAATGAAGAGTAGCCGATACCGAAGTCATCAATCGCAATGGTCATACCCAGCGCTTGTAACTCCTGTAGCGTATTGATCGCCTGCTGCACATCGTGCATCAACAGGGTTTCCGTAATCTCAATTTCCAGTTGCTCCGGTGCGACACCGGTATCCTCTAAGATCTGATTGATCATACTGATCAGCTGTGGGTCACGAAACTGGCGGGCAGAGAGGTTAACCGCCACGCGCAAATGCCCATGCCCCGCCGCTTTCAGTTCGCGCAGGGCTTCACATGCCGTTGCGATCACCCAGCGCCCCAGCGGGACAATAAACCCGGTCTCTTCTGCCACAGAAATGAACTCCGGCGGCGGCACAATACCAAGCTCCGGATGCTGCCAGCGGATCAGGGCCTCCGCGCCGATAATCTCGCCCGTCTTCAGATCCACCTGCGGCTGATAGTTCAGCAAGAACTCACCTTTCTCCAGCGCAGCCGGCATTTCACGGGTAAAGCGAATATAGGTCTGTAGTTGTTCGTGTAAAGATTCAGTAAAGAAGCGGAACTGGTTACGTCCCATCTCTTTCGCCTGATACATCGCCAGGTCAGCGTGTTTAACCAGAGAATCCGGCTCCGTACCGTCCTTCGGCACGAGTGCAATCCCGAGACTGGTCGTCACCTGTAACTCGGTATCGTCGATGCTGAACGGCCGAGTGAGTGCTGATAGTATGCGTTCAGCGATATGCATCACCCGCTCTTCACTCTCCACCGGGCTGATCAACAACGCAAACTCATCACCGCCCAAACGGGCTGCCACGTCGTGTTCCTGCAATGCATGGCGCAAACGACGGGCAACGGCTTTTAGCAGTTCATCGCCAATATGATGACCACGGGTATCGTTGATGGTCTTGAAGAAATCCAGGTCAAGTAGCATCACCGCCCCGATGGTGGATTCATTCAGGTTCTCCAGCATCAGCCCCAGCTGGCTGTAAAACAAGCGGCGATTAGCCAGCCCGGTCAGTTCATCATACAGCGCCAGTTGTTCCATTTTGGCGTGGGCGAGCTTCAGCTCAGACACATCTTCCAGCACGATCACAAAATGGGTCAGTTCACCGAATTCATTTTTAATCGGCGAGATCGATACCAGAGACCAAAACGTCGAGCCATCTTTGCGCAGGCTCTGCAGTTCACCCCGCCAGTTTTTACCCGCCAGGATAGACTGCCACAGGGTTTCGTATTTGCTGGTCGACATCCACTGCCGGCTGAGGATTTCGGGTTGATGTCCCAGCAGCTCACCCAAATGATAACCGGTCGCTTCCGTGTATTTAGGGTTCACATACTCAATGGTGCCGATGATGTCGGTGATCATCACCGAAGAGCCGCTGTAGGTAATCGCACTGGATAATTTACGCAGGGAGGATTCGATATCTTTCCGCTCGGTTACATCCTGACAGGTACCAAAACTCCGTCCGCTGCTACGGTCGTGCTGGCCAATCATATGCACATATTTGAGTCCGGCCGGAGAGTTCACCCGGAACTCGGCTTCAAATGAACCGCCATCCTGAGAAATGCGTTCGAATTCAGA
The DNA here is from genome assembly GCF_041587635.1 of Pontibacterium sp. Taxonomy (NCBI): domain Bacteria; kingdom Pseudomonadati; phylum Pseudomonadota; class Gammaproteobacteria; order Oceanospirillales; family Oceanospirillaceae; genus Pontibacterium; species Pontibacterium sp. The sequence continues at coordinate 1,767 of NZ_JBFGYC010000069.1, forward strand.
TTTCACCGCTGACGCATCGGCCGGGTGGATCTGGGAGAAGAAGCTGTCGAAATTCAGCCCCCCCAGTTCCGACAGGTACATGATCGGCAGCATACTGTCGGAACACCAGAAACTGTTCGTTTCCGCATGCCATTCCCAGCACCCCAGTAACGCAACGCGCTGAGAGTCATTCAGACGACGCTCGGCATTTTCACGCTCAACTATCTGCTGGCTCAGCTCTTCATGCTTTTCCGCTATGGAATCGCGCATCACGCGAAATGCATGGAAGAAGTCCTGTAAACCACTCTGCGGGGGATGTGCAGGAATCGGAGAATAGAAGTCTCCTTTTGCAATCTGACGGGCTGTTCCGGATATCCGGTCGATCGGTTTCAATACCAGTTGACGCTGCATCCAGCCGATGACAACGGCCGCCAACAATGCCACTGACAACAAAATCAGCTCCAACATCCTCAGGCGATCGCGCTCAGCTTCTAGAAACGGAGATAGATCCAGAGAGAGATTCAGCTGCGCCAGCGTGCGATCTTCAAACATCACATCCGCAGCCAGCCAGTGAGTGGCGGCAAACTGCTGATCCGGCTGCGTCATCGGATAGAGCAATAAACCATCGGTTCGGGTCAGTGTCAGGCTTTGCCAGTGTTTTCGGTCCAGCGACAGCTGATCCAACACATCATAAACGGCCGCCATATCACTGGTCAGTATCGGGTTACGCAGCACTGTACCCAGCAGTTCCAGATACACTTTTTCCTGTGTCAGACGATCTTCTACTTCGTGCTGTTGCCAGTTTGGTAACCAGTGAAACTCCATGAATGCACCGATCAACAGAACCAGCAGCACCAAAGGTAGTACAAGCTTCGTCTGAAAACTCCGCATCAGCGTTGTTCCTCGTAGTAGGCTTCCAATCCTGACTGCAGCAGCGGTTTATAATCGCTGAAGGACACCGGACCCAGTTGATAAACAGGCACATTCCTTAGTAGCGCCCTGAACTGATCATTCTGAGACAACTTGAGTAGTTCGGCAACCACGGTTTCACGGACCGTTGTCGGCACCCGCGGATGAACAATAATCGGATGAGACGGAAAGTTCTCCGTACGGTAGATCACCTGCAACTTATCCCGAATATGTTCTGGTTGCTTTTCCAGTGTCTTTTGTACGCCGCCTCCCGCCTCCGCCATACCCAGTGCAACATTCAAATACACGGATGAGTGGCTTTTGACATAACGAGGATAAAAAGACAGTTGGAACCGTTCGGTGAGATCCCGCCGAATCATCATCGATGCACCCAACGAATTTGGAGAAGGAAACACCAGCTGCATTCCGGCAAGTTGCTCCACTTGTCTGATCCCCGCGTCTTTACGACTGACAATCACACCGTTCACCTGACTCTGCATATCCGATAATACCGGCACATAACCCAATTTTTCGTGCAACCAGATGGTGTGATAGGGGTTCACAAACGCAAAATCGAATATCCCTCTTTGACACTGTTTTTCAAAGGATGCGATATCAGGCGTCGTTTCCACCTGTAAGGCGAAAGGCAGGTGTTTATTCAGATACGAAATGATCGGCTGCCAAACCCGATAGGTTTCGCTGGCACTGTATTGAGGTACAACGGCAAAACTATAACTTTCTTTGGCGGTCGCCAAACCCGGCAGCATCAATACCAAGCCCAGGGTCATACTTAGCCCATCCCTGGCACAGTACTTAAATGTCTGCTTCAATCTCTTCATTTCGCTACAACATCAGTGGGTTACCGATAAGCTAGTCAGCATCATAACAACGTGACTGCAAACAGTTAAGATAGACCTGTCCTATACAACATTCAAACGAACGTTTATACACGTATACCCTGACGTTTAGTACTGTCTGTGCAATCTGCCACCAGCTCTCCGCAACGCCCACCTCACGGGGCTGCTGGCAGCTATCAAAACCCTATACACATGCTTATACACAGATTCTGTGAATAAGCATGTGTGAGAAAAATCAGGATTCACGTAGCGAACTTTTATCCACGACCGGTTGCTTAACAACCTGAGGTTTATTCACCAGATAGATACCCACCGCCACCAGCACCAAAGCCACTATGAATACAGGCGTAATCGCTTCATTCATGATCAGAAAGCCGAAGAACACGCCAAACAGCGGAGAGAAGAAACCAAACGATGAAATTTTGGATGCCTGATATCGATGAATCAGCCAGAACCAGGCGAGGTATGACACAAAAGCCACCATCACTATCTGGAATAACATCGACGCTATCACCGGCACCGTCACAGAGGTGACACCGGCTTCCCCAAAGGCCAGAGACAATAGCGGCAACGCTACTGCAGAACCGGCCAATTGGTATAACAAAACGCGTTCAGCACGCAGCATTCTCTGGGGCGACGCTTTGATCACTACGGTAGTGGCCCCCCAAAATACCGCAGCCAGTAATGCCATCATATCGCCAAGCAGCGTATCACCCGCACCGCCATTATCACCAAAGGCCACTACGATGCCGCCAAACGCACAGCATAAACCGATCACCTGAAATAGACGCAGGCGTTCACCCGGTACAAAAAAATGCACCCCGAGCGCAACGATAAACGGCGACGTATACAGGAAAACAACCCCTCGAGACGTCGTCGTATACTCCAGCGCCCAGTACAACAAGAGAAATTCGCCGCTAAACAACAGACTCGCCAACAGCCCCCACCACTCCGTGCCATCGCGCTCGAAAATTTTGATTCCGCGCCAACGCATCCATAAACAGAGCAGAATCGTTGCACCGATTGAACGCAGCCCCGCCTGCATCATCGGCGAGATCCCCTCCAGCGCAAATTTAATCGCAACCTGCTGTAAACCCCAGATCACGCACAATCCCAGCAGTAGGATCACCGCAAAGCGATCAAGTACCTTATTACCCATTAATACTCACTCATTAATACCTCTAAACATATGAAGCGACGTGCACCGCTTAGCAACGGAATCCTCTCCCCATAATATGATACAGAACACATAAGCCAAGGCTTAGATATTGTTACATTTGTATAAAAGCGACACAAAACTGATCAGTCTGCGGAGCGCGGGCGCTACAAGCATCTGCCCCAAAGTAATTCACACAGTTATGCACAGTTTTTTTGGATAAGATTCGGCGTTCGGTTTCACACAACCTTCACACTATCCGGTTAAGATGCTCCACAAGACCGGTCAGGAATGTCACCGGCAAGGACTGACCAGGGATGGTACCTCTTCAAGTGCATTTTATATCGCTGCTCAGATCATTCAGCAAACGCCCGTCCTGCACCTGATATTTACCGAGCACGCTTCAAAAGCAACAACCTTAAGCGCGATATCAAATTGGCCCAAACGCATTAACCACGGGCGATGCCCATCGTATGTCGCCGCATCATTTTGGCCAAACCACGTCGCCATCGTTATCGATCGAAGATCCTAATTTATCAGTCAATATCACATCCATTCCCTTGCCAGCCGTCCCCACTCCCATGATAAGGGCACCGTTCCTTAGAACAGGTATCTGCGACATATTATCCACACCCTGTTCTAAACCAACAGCCACTATCCCTACACTCAGCAATACCAGTACTTGATCATCATCGGTGTAAGGGGTGCCGATAATTATTCACAGGATCAATAGATGGATATTCGAGCCTTCACAACACCCTCCGATACCCTCGGATCGGATGTTCCACTTTTATTCCTTACCTTCTGCGAAAACCGTTACGGATTCCCACCTCAACCCCATCCACAGAACTGTTCACAGGCCTAGCTGCAGACCAGAAGGTCTATTTTTCTATCCGTGGAACAGACACAACGAATCCTGCCCCCCACCAGCACATACCTAACGGCTAGCGAGGCTTCATCAATACTTAAGCCAAATAAAAAACAGAATTGCTATCGGACGATAGCCGTTGGACACTAAAGCACAACTATAACAAAGAAGAGTGACTGCCTGATGCAACTGACCCTGCTAGGCACCGGCGACGTTCGTCAGGTTCCAGTATACGGCTGCAAATGCCGCGCCTGCCAGAATCGCCACGCAACCACAACGATTTGAATCTGAGTATTCAGATCTTCGAAGCATTAAGGCCTGGGCGGATGATTCTGACCCATATTGGGCATGAGATGGACGCGTGGTTGCTGGACAATACCTTGCCTTATGAGGAGATTAGAATTGCGCGTGATGAGATGACCTGCAACTGATCATAACACGGGCACCCTCAATCCTATTTACAGCAGCGTCCATCTTGCTGAATCGGCGGACAAGGTACAGTTCCATAAGAGCAATAAACACAGCAATCGCCAGGCAATGGCTTAAGCAGCGTTCCACAGCCCTCACACTCGTAGAACCACTGACAAGCATCTGTCGGCATTGTTTCTTGTTTTGCGTGACCACACTCAGGGCACGTTATCGTCGATTCCAACATCACATCTTTTTCAGGCATTTCCACTTTCCTCTGCTTACACACGGCAACGTTTTACGGCAGGAGAGATCAGATCCCATATAGCCACCGCAAACATCAGCATCAACCCGGCATAAAACAGATAGGTGCTCCAGCTATCAACCCAAAACAGGTAAAGGGTCGCAAGCACCATCAGTGGCCCGATACAGGTCAATATGCCACGGAGATGCTGCTGGTGTGACCACCAGGTCACCAATGCGGCTACCAGTGCAATGATGGCAAATACCGGCAACAGTGTGTTGATAAACAGGCCTTCAAACTGGGCGAGAAACCCCAGCCCTAAGCCAGCGCCAATGGAACCTAGCAAAGGAAAGCAAGATGCGCAGCCCATCGCCGAAAAAAGGGTTCCGGTTGCACCTAGCTTTTCCGTAAACATCGCAGATCTCATAAACACTCCGAACTCATGCCAATACGTCAAAATATCAGTATAAGCTCTGTACCTAAGTACGGAATCAAGGTTTATCTGACGTTAGAATCGCTGAAATAAGTGGACATTCACCCTGATCACGATTGCTATCGCAGGAATTAATCAGCGTCTCCAAGGTTGTCGCTATAGCCTCCAGATCGGAGATACGTTCACGGATATCCAACAGTTTCCTGCTCGCCAGCGCTTGAGTGCCTTCACAACCGTCATGCCCCAGCGCCAATAGGTTTCTAATTTCAGAAAGGCTAAACCCTAACGTCTTCGCCCGCTGAATAAACAGCAGCTGAGTTATATCCCTCTCCTGATAGATCCGATAACCCACGGCGGGTTTAGCAGGCTCGGTTATCAATCCGATTCGCTGGTAGTAACGAACGGTTTCCACTCCGACTCCCGCTCTCCGTGCCACCTTACTGATGGTTAGCTTTGACATCATTTGCACCCTTAACGTGTATCCGCCAGTTCAATGGGAAAAGCGGCAACCTGATCTTTTCCTTGGACGAAGACCCGCCTCACAGGTTCTCCTGCCACCAGCCTTCCCCGAAACTAAAAAGGGCCACTGACACTTCCCAGCAGCCCTTTTCACCATTTATAGACAGCAAACTTAAGCGATGGCTGTCCTCTTTTTCCAAAGGAAATACACCGCAGGCACCAGCACCAGCGTCAGTACCACCGCACTGACCATGCCACCGACCATCGGTGCGGCAATCCGCTGCATGATCTCAGACCCCGTACCTGTGCCGTACATAATCGGCAGCAGACCGGCGATAATCGCCGCAACCGTCATCATCACCGGTCGTACGCGCATGCCCGCCCCCTCGATCACCGCATCACGCAGATCATCCAGATCCAAACCGTCCGGTTTTTCCACCTGCTTGGCCTTAAACGCCTGGTTCAGATAGACCAGCATAATCACCCCAATCTCTACCGCGACACCAGCCAGTGCGATAAAGCCAACACCCACCGCCACTGAAAAATTGAACTGATTCAGGTAGAGCATCCAGATACCGCCGATCAACGCCAGCGGCAGGGTGCCCATAATGATCGCCACTTCGGCGAAACGGCGGAAGTTCAGGTAGAGCAGAATGACAATGATTGCGAGGGTCAAAGGCACCACATAGGTCAGACGCTCCTGTGCCCGCAGCAGGTATTCATACTGGCCCGACCAGTTGATCGAATAGCCCGGTGGCAGCTCGATATTCTCCGCTACATGCTTTTGTGCATCGACCACATAAGATCCGAGGTCGCGGCCTTCGATATCCACAAAGGTCCAGCCGTTGGGGCGCGCATTTTCACTCTTGATCCCTGGCGGGCCATCTTCGATATAGATCTCCGCCACATCCGCCAACGCAATACGCTGTCCCATCGGCGTCACCAGTGGCAACAACTGCAATTTCTCAACCGAGTTACGGTAGTCCTGTGGATAACGTACGTTCACCGGATAGCGCTCTAACCCTTCTACGGTCTGGGAGACGTTCATCCCCCCAATCGCGCTGGTCACCACCGCCTGTACATCAGCAATATTCAGGCCGTAACGTGCCGCTTTCAGACGTTTGATATCAACCTTGATGTAACGCCCGCCCGCGACGCGCTCGGAGTACACCGAGGCGGTTCCCGGTACTTCTGCAACCACTTTCTCCAACTGCTGGCCGATATCCTGAATCACCTTCAGATCCGGACCTGCCACTTTCAGACCCACGGGCGTTTTAATCCCCGTGGCAAGCATGTCGATTCGGGTTTTGATCGGCATCACCCAGGCGTTGGTAAGGCCGGGAAACTTCACCAGCTTATCCATCTCCTTGGTGAGCTTTTCGGTGGTCATCCCTTCACGCCACTGATCCCGGGGTTTCAGCGTAATAAAGGTTTCTATCATCGTCAGCGGAGCGGGGTCAGTGGCGGTATCCGCACGACCAATCTTGCCAAACACCCGTTCCACTTCCGGCACGGTGCGGATCAGCTTATCCGTCTGCTGTAACAGTTCCCGCGCTTTACCAATGGAGATGCCGGGATAAGTGGTCGGCATATACATCAGATCGCCTTCGTCGAGCGGCGGAATAAATTCACTGCCCAGCTTATCCAACGGCCAGAAACCCACCACGGTGATCAGCAATGCGGTTACGACAGTGGTTTTTGGCCAGCTCAATACCGTTTTGATCACCGGCAGGTAGATCGCGATCAGCAACCGATTAAGTGGGTTTTTATGCTCCGGAAGCACCTTGCCGCGGATGCAGTAGCCCATCAGCACCGGCACCAGTGTGATCGCCAGTCCTGCGGACGCGGCCATAGCGTAGGTTTTCGTATACGCCAGTGGAGAGAACATCCGTCCTTCCTGCGCTTCCAGTGTAAACACCGGCAGAAAACTCATGGTGATGATCAACAAACTGAAGAACAGGGCGGGCCCGACCTCAGCGGCGGCGTCACCAATCACTTGCCAGCGGTTTTCCGGGGTAAGTGGTGTGCGCTCGATATGCTTATGCACGTTTTCAATCATCACGATAGCGCCATCCACCATCGCACCAATTGCGATCGCGATCCCGCCCAATGACATGATGTTGGCGTTAATACCCTGGTAATACATGATAATAAAGGCCACCAGAATGCCGATCGGCAGACTGATAATAACCACCAGCGAAGAGCGGAAATGAAACAGGAACGCGGCGCAGACCACGATTACCACGATAAACTCTTCAATCAGCTTCTCGACCAGATTCTCCACCGCCCGTTCGATCAGGCCGGAGCGATCGTATACCGTCACCACCTCCACACCTTCTGGCAGGCTGCGCTTTAACTCTTCCAACTTGGCTTTAACGCCATTGATGGTCTTTTGGGCATTTTCCCCAAAGCGCATCACCACCACACCGCCGACGGTTTCGCCCTCGCCATCCAGCTCAGCAATGCCCCGGCGCATCTGAGGACCGATGTTCACCTCGGCCAGATCCTGTAACAGGATGGGCGTACCTTTATCCGTCGCGCCCAGAGGAATCGCACGAATCGCATCAATGCCGTCCAGATACCCACTGGCGCGCACCATGTATTCTGCTTCCGCCATCTCCAAGACCGAAGCACCGCTCTCCTGATTGGCCCGTTTAATGGCGTTGTTGATATGAGACAGCGGGATATTAAACGCGCGCAGTTTTTCCGGATCAACGCTGACCTGATACTGCTTTACCATACCGCCCACGGGTGCCACTTCGGACACACCCGGCACCGTTTGCAGCTCATACTTCAGGAACCAGTCCTGCAAGCTGCGCAACTGGGCCAGATCATGCTGACCGGTACGATCCACCAGCGCGTAGAGATAGATCCAACCGACACCGGTGGCATCCGGTCCCAGTTGCGGTTTTGCACTGGCCGGTAAGCGTGACGCCACCTGACTGAGATACTCCAGTACCCGACTGCGCGCCCAGTAAAGATCGGTATCTTCATCAAAGATCACATACACATAGGAATCACCAAAGAAGGAAAATCCCCGCACGGTTTTAGCCCCCGGCACCGACAACATAGCGGTAGTGAGCGGATAGGTAACCTGATCCTCTACCACTTGCGGTGCTTGTCCCGGATAGCTGGTTTTGATGATCACCTGTACATCAGACAGGTCCGGTATCGCATCGATGGGCGTTTGCTTCAGGGTAAACGCTCCCCAACCGACGAGTATCAGGGTCGTCAGCAGGACAAAGAAACGATTCCTGATCGACCAGAAAATCAGTCCCTTAATCACAAGGAGCCTCCTTGCTCACGCGGTGCTTTAGGTTGTGGCAGGACCATATCCACCACTTTTAACTCACGCATGTTGCCGCCGTTGAGCAACACTTGAACGGCCGTACCGGGCTGCAACTGATCAAGGTCAACCGCATCGTCCACGGGGACTTCCATCAACATTGCCGGCTGATCCCACAGTCGAATCGGGGCGTGCTGCAGCAACACCGTACGTTTCTCGACATTCAGTTCGCGAACACTGGCATGTGCCCAGGTTTCGTCAATTCGGCCCATTTCAGGGGGTGTCATGCGCATAAAATCAGAGTTGATGGAGGATTCCGAATCGAGCATAAACTGCGCCGACACCACCACCTGATCATCCGGGTACACACCGTCCACAATCGCAGTACGATTCCCTAAACGCGCGCCGGTTTCCACCCTAACAGATTTGTACTTACCATCACCCAGCGCCACCACCACCCGTTTCTGTGTACCGGTGATAATCACTGCACTGGAGGGAACATTCAGTGTTTCCGCGGTCGGTTGGGCCTGCACATCAATCTGCGCAAACATGCCCGGCTTCAGCGCCATATCAGCGTTATCAAAGCGCAGACGCACCTGCACGGTACGGGTCTTTTCATTCAACGTGGGATAGATGTAATCCACCGTTCCACCCCAGAATGTTTCGGGTAGGAAATCGAGTCTCATCCGCGCACGATCACCGATATTGATCTGCGCGGCTTGCCGCTCAAACAACTCCGCGGTCACCCAGACCTGATC
>NZ_JBFGYC010000070.1:0-11030 GCF_041587635.1 Pontibacterium sp.
ACACTGCAACGCTTCCGACTCTTCGATTAGCGTACAGACCCAGTACACCTGACGCCCATCACGACAGGCCGAGCGCACCCGTTCAATTACCTGATGGCGGCGTTCGTCCCCGATGACCACCGTTGCGACCGGCGTGCGTCCCGGCGGCAGTTCATCAATGATGGAACAATCCAGATCGGCATACGCGCTCATGGTTAATGTGCGAGGGATCGGTGTGGCCGTCATAATCAGCTGGTGTGGAGATAACTCACCGTTGCGGCCTTTTTCGCGCAGGCTCAACCGCTGGTGCACACCAAAGCGGTGTTGCTCATCGACCACCACCAATCCAAGGTCGTGAAACACAACCTCCTCCTGAAACAGTGCATGGGTGCCAACCACAACACGTGCCTCGCCGTTACGCATCGCTTCAAGTTGGGCTTCCCGCTGCTTACCCTTAAGCTTACCGGCCAGCCACGCAACCTTAATGCCCAGCGGTTCCAGCCAGGCGGTAAAGTTATTGAAGTGCTGCTCCGCAAGGATCTCAGTTGGCGCCATCACCGCCGCTTGCAAACCACTTTCAACCGACTGTAACGCAGCTAACGCTGCCACCACCGTTTTACCTGAACCGACATCACCCTGTACCAAACGTAACATCGGGTAAGGCTGCTGCAGATCCTGCGCAACCTCCGCACCAACTCGCTGCTGTGCACCGGTCAGCGGGAACGGAAGCCCCTGTAAGAACGGTTGCGTCAGCTGACCGCTAGCCTGCAACACGGGAGCCCCCTGTTCACGTGTTTTTGCACGCAGCTTAAGCAACGAAAAATGGTGGGCCAGCAGCTCCTCAAACGCCAATCGGCGCTGTGCAGGGTGTTTGCCATCCAGCAACAAGGGTTGATCAACATCAGCCGGGGGATGGTGCAAGTAGCGGATGGCATCGTTCAACTCCGGCAATCGCCATTGCTGGCGGATGTTGTCCGGTAACAGTTCCTGCAATCCCTGACGATCCAGATAGGTTAACGCCTGAGTCGCCAGACTGCGCAGACGCGTTTGATGTAATCCGTCCGTTGTGGGGTAGACCGGTGTCAGGTTTTCCGCCACCGGTGTCAGCTTGTCGCTATCGAGCTTGGTATATTCCGGGTGCACCATCTCCAGTCCGGCCGCGCCGGTTCTAGCCTCGGCAAAACAACGGATACGGCTACCCGGTTTGAGACTATTTTTTTGCGCGGCGTTAAAGTGAAAAAAGCGTAACGTCAGCGTGCCGGTACCGTCCTGAATACGGCATAGCAGGCTACGACGACGCCCCTGCACCACATCTGCAACTTTGACTTCACCCTCCACCACACATTCGTCACCCGGCCGCAAAGACCCTATCGGTACGATTCGGGTGCGATCCTGATATCGCAGCGGCAGATGAAACAACAGATCCTGTACGGTATGAATGGCGAGACGCTCAAGCTTCAGGGCCAGCGCGGTCCCCACGCCTTTAAGATCGGTAACCGGTATTTCAGCGAGCGGTTGGGACATCAGCGACCACTGGCTCCCAACAATCGACAACGACTAATCGCCTGCACCAGCACATCAATCGCCTGAGGGCGGGGGAAGCTGGCACGCCATGCAACCGCCACGGTGCGCATCGGCCCCGGCGCTTTAAATGGACGCGTCACCACCATATCGGAACGGTAGTGGGTATTTTTAACGGCTGAGGACGGCAATACACTGGCGCCTAAGCCGGACGCAACCATCATACGTATCGTTTCCAGCGAACTACCTTCCATCACTGTATGCTGCTCGTGCATCGACTGATTCAGGGTGGGGCAGGCTTCTAACACCTGATCCCGGAAACAGTGGCCTTCACCCAGCAATAACAGCTGCGTTTCAGATAGCTTGCTGCTGTCGACCTCTTTATTCGAAGCCCATGGGTGTTCGGCAGGCAGGAGCATTTCGAAGTTTTCATCATAAAGCTCACGTGTCAGCACATCCGGCTCCTGAAATGGCATAGCGATGATAATCGCATCCAGATCACCGTTACGGATTTTCAGTCGCAGTGTTTCGGTAAAGTTCTCTTCAATATAGAGCGGCATCTGCGGTGCTAAGGACTGCACCTCCGGCACCAGATGGGGAAACAGGTAAGGCCCAATCGTATAGATCGCACCAATGCGCAGGGGACTTTTGAGTTGATCTTTACCCTCATGCGCCAGGTCTTTGATGGTTTCCGCCTGCTCCAGAACACGCTGCGCCTGCTGCACAATTTTGTCGCCCACCGGGGTGACTTGTACGGAGTTCTTGCTGCGCTCAAACAGCGGTATACCCAACTCCTCTTCCAGCTTTTTCACCGCGATCGACAGCGTAGGCTGACTAACGAAGCAACGTTCGGCCGCACGGCCAAAGTGTTGCTCTCGGGCGAGGGTCACGATATAACGCAATTCAGTGAGGGTCATCCTGAGACTTCCTTTGCTATTATGCCTGCACACACCATATGGAGAGAGTGATGCCGAAGCAGTCAGTTCTAATCGCCGGATGTGGCGATGTTGGTTGCCAACTTGGACTTAACTTACTAGATCAGGGTCTGGAGGTATATGGCCTTCGTCGCAATATCAACCAGTTACCCGACGGCATCCAGGGTATTGCAGCAGACCTCGGTAATCCTGAGACACTTCGTGATCTGCCTGCAACTACCATTGTAGTGTATGCCGTTGCGGCTTCGAGCCATGATGAAGAGGGATATCGCCGGGCATACTGCGAAGGGCTGAAAAACTTACTGGCTGGCCTACCGGAATCTCCACAACACCTGTTCTTTACATCCAGCACGTCGGTCTATCACCAAAACGACAACGGCTGGGTCGATGAAACAAGTCCAACACAACCCACCAGTTTCTCCGGCCAGATTATGTTGGAAGCGGAGCACATCGCTCTGCACAGCAAAATCCCGGCAACGATTGTGCGCTTCAGTGGCATCTATGGCCCGGGACGGAATCATTTGATCAATCAAGCGCGCAGTGGTCGCAGCGCACCCGCAGAGCCTGTGTTGTTCAGCAATCGAATTCATCGGGATGATTGCGCCGATGTGCTCGCCCATCTGGTCAAACGCAGCCTGAATGGATATCCGCTTGCCCGCGTCTATCTGGCAACCGATGACGAACCAGCACCATTGCATGAAGTATCAGCATGGCTGGCAGAGAAGCTGGAAGTGGATATTATCGATCGTACTGCAGGTCGCCGCACGGGAAGTAAGCAATGCAGTAACCGGCTACTGAGAGCAACCGGTTACAACTTCCGCTATCCAACGTATCGGGAAGGTTACCTTTCGGTACTTAAGCCCAAAGATTAACGATCCAGATGCTCGTCGCGCAGTTGTGGGTCGAGTGTCGCAGGCAGCGGTGTGTGTTTGTAGTACTGGTAACGGTTAAAGCGGTATTCCAGCAAACGGAATATACCGATCATCACTGCACCGATAACCAGATACACCATCCCCGCCGCCATAAACATCTCCAGCGGCGTATAGGTACGTGCAATGATCGTACGAGCCATACCCGTCAGATCCAGCAGTGTAATGGTCGATGCCAGCGCACTGCCTTTCAGCATTAACACCATCTCGTTACCATAAGCCGGCAGAGCAATACCAAACGCACGTGGTAATACCACTCGGCGGATCATCAACGGACGGCTCATACCCATCGCCTGTGCTGCTTCAAGCTCACCCTTAGGGATTGCCTGAATGGCCCCACGGAACAACTCGGCACTGTATGCAGCCGTATTCAGGGTAAAGGCAATAATCGCACACCAGTACGGTTCTTTCAGAACAACCCAGAGCACAGACTCTTTCACTGCTTCAAACTGTGATGCGCCATAGTAGATCAGGAAGATCTGCACCAGTAACGGTGTGCCACGGAAGAAGAAGATATAGCAAAATGGCAGGACACGAATCCAGAAGTTCTCGGATGAACGCGCCAGCGCCAGCGGAACAGCCAGCGACAACCCCATCAGGCCGGATACCAGCACCAGCTCAAGTGTGAGCCATGCACCGTCCAGAAGGCGGGGTAAATATTGCAGGATAACACCCCATTCCCAAGTCATATGCGCGCTCCTTTGCCAGCCGGATCAGCACGACGCTCCAGCCACTGGGTGGTCAACGTCGCCAGCACGGTCAGCCCCAGATAGATACAGGCCGCTGCCATATAAAAAGTGAACGGTTCTTTGGTCGAGCCAGAAGCCACATACGCCTGTCGCATAAGATCGTTCAGACCCACCACCGATACCAGCGCGGTATCTTTCAGCAGCACCTGAAACAGGTTACCCAGTCCGGGAATTGCCAGACGCCAGAGCTGTGGCAGGATAATCCGGAAGAATGTCTGCAATGGACTCATGCCAAACGCATAAGCCGACTCCCACTGCCCTTTCGGAATAGCCAGCATCGCCATACGGAACACCTCGGTGGCATAAGCACCAAAAGCGATCGACAGCGCGCCAACCCCGGCGATGAAGGGGCTGATTTCGATATATTCTTCGTAGCCGAAAAACCCCATAAACCACATCAGCAGCTGCGAGCCACCAAAGTAGAGGGTCAACACCAGCAACAGTTCAGGGATACCGCGCACAACCGTGGTATAGAACGTTGCCATGCCACGCAGGACACGAAATGGGGAAAGTTTAGCGGCAGCACCCATCAGACCAAACATCAGACCAACGACCAGACTGGCCAATGCCAGCTGTACCGTGACCCATGCGCCTGAAATCAGGAGGTGCCCAAATCCTTGCAGATCCATGTATTCAACCGGATAGTGGCGGGGACAGCCAAACCATCCCCGCAGTCAGATCAGTAGATGGAGAACGGGAAGTACTTCGCGTTGATCTTCTCGTAAGTGCCATTCTCAACGATCGCTTTCAGTGCATCGTTGATACGGGTACGCCATTTAGAGCCTTTACGCAGTGCGATGCCGATCTCATCGTTGATATCGATATCGTCGCCTTTAAACTCAAATGCGTTACCCGCGTCAGTATTCAACCAATCGTACGCTGGAAACTTATCGGACAGCAGCAGATCCAGACGACCGGAGGTCAGATCCAGATAAGCGTTGTCCTGAGTGTCATACAGTTTCACATCAACGATGTCACCCAGATTGTCTTCCAGGTACTGACCCGCGATAGTTGCACGCTGTGCACCGATGGTTTTACCTTTCAGAGCCGCTTCAGAGGTATCTGCTGCCTGATCTTTGCCCGCAACAAATGCCAGAACGTTGGAGTAGTAACGTTCGGTAAACTCAACAACACGCTGACGCTCAGGCGTGATAGACATAGAGGCGACGATAGCATCATATTTACGCGCACGCAGACCCGGAATAATACCGTCCCAGTCCTGAGCCACGATTTCACAATCAGCCTTCATTTCTGCACAAAGTGCACGCGCAATATCAACATCGAAGCCTTCCAGCTCGCCTTGAGCGTTCACCATGTTGAACGGTGCATATGCACCTTCGGTTGCGATGCGCAGTTTATCACCGGCGATAGCCTGGGTTCCCATCACCAGGGAGCCTGCCATAAGCGCTACTGCGCCAATCAGCTTATGAAGTTTCATCTCTAGGTTCTCTCTATTGAGTTTATTGTTGTTTGATTTTTTTACTGGTGGCTGGCCATGAAATCCTGCACACGGGCAGATTTCGGTGCGTCGAACAGCTGTTCCGCTGTACCGCTCTCCTCAACCTGTCCCTGATGCAGGAAAATCACTTGTGACGAGACATCACGGGCAAAACGCATCTCGTGCGTCACGATCAGCATCGTGCGCCCTTCTTCGGCCAGCTCACGCATAACACTCAGCACCTCATTGACCAGTTCTGGATCCAGTGCGGAAGTCGGTTCATCAAAGAGTAGCAGCTGAGGATCCATCGCCAATGTACGAGCGATAGCAACACGCTGTTGCTGACCACCCGACAAATTACCCGGATAAGCATCTTGCTTGTCCAGCAGGCCGACTTTGCGCAGCAGTTCCTGAGCACGCACAACGGCTTGGTCTTTGGGCTGTTTCAGCACCTGAACCGGCGCTTCAATGATGTTTTGCAGGATGGTTTTATGCGGCCACAGATTGAACTGCTGAAACACAAAGCCGATGCGGGAACGCATTTGCTCCAGCTGTTTGCGATTGGCAGCCACCAGCGCGCCGTCTTTGGCAGTTTTTAGGGCCAGCTCTTCTCCGCCAACGCGGATCTGTCCCTGATTTGGACGCTCAAGCATGTTAATACAACGCAGGAGGGTACTCTTGCCCGAGCCACTGGAGCCCAGAATGGAGACAACGTCACCCTCGTTGGCGGTCAGAGATACCCCTTTCAGGACCTCAATATCACCATACGATTTATGTATATCAACAAGCTCAAGTGCAGATTGCTGGTTGATCATATTCTGATTCCTAAGCCATGTTTGGCGCACTTGTTTGTACGTCGGTGGCGGTCAACTGCCGGGGGTCGCCCGCGCAGGATTAGAAACACTTATTTCGCATAAGAAATAAAAGAGATCAATTTTGCCGGATATTTACTAAAAGCGCAATTGGTTAACATTTAGACGGCTTATGCTTATAACACATGGATAGTTCCAAGCTTTAAGCATAGAGCGGAATCACACTCTGCGAGGGGGAAGCGTCATCACAACACATCCGTATTTGTAAAATATCTATGGCGAATTGAGCTATGGAGAAAGTCAGGAGAGAAGCCACGGCAACTATAAACAATAGCCGCCGCAGTAGAAGATCTACGAGTATTTATCGAGCAAAATCATCCATCAACCGGTCCTGCGCAGAGAAACGCTCCTCCCCTTCTGCCGGATGATTCTGGGTGTAACTACCATCCGCATGCAGCTCCCAGCTCTGGCAGTTATCCATCATGTAGTAATCCAACTCCTTTTTCATACGATCGGCATTTTTTCCAAACAGTTGAAATCCGGTTTCTACCCGGTTAAGCATGTTGCGTTCCATCCAGTCAGCGCTGGCAGCAAACACTTCAGGCTTACCGTTGTTGGCAAAATAACAAACGCGGGTGTGTTCAAGAAAACGCCCGATGATGGAGCGTACACGGATATTCTCTGATAACTCAGGAATTCTCGGACGCAGACGACACATGCCGCGGATGATCAGGTCGACTTTGACACCCGCACGGGAGGCTTCATACAGAGCACGAATCATCTTCGGCTCGGTAAGACCATTCACTTTCACCATGATATGGCCCGGTTTACCGGATTTGGCCAAGCGTGTCTCACGCTGGATCATTTCCAGCATTTTCGCATGTAGGGTAAACGGTGCATTGTAGAGCTTTTTAAGCTTCTGAATTTTGCCCATACCGGTCAGCTGCTGGAAGATTTTATGAACATCTTCACCCACTTCATGATCGGCAGTGAGGAAGCTGTAGTCACTATACAATCGCGCGGTACCGGAGTGGTAGTTACCCGTGCCCAGATGGGAATAGCGCACCAGCTTGCCGTTTTCCTGACGCACAATCAGCATCGCTTTGGCATGACATTTGTAGCCCACCACGCCGTATACAACCAGACAACCCGCTTCCTGCAGGCGACTGGCCAGATGCAGGTTACTCTCTTCATCAAAACGTGCCCGTAGCTCGATCACGACGGTGACTTCCTTACCGCTACGCGCGGCTTCCACCAGCGCATTTACGATATCGGATTTAACACCGGTCCGATAAAGGGTTTGTTTGATCGCGACGACGTTCGGATCTGTCGCTGACTGACGCAGCAGATCCACCACCGGAATGAACGACTGGAACGGATGCAGTAACAGCTGATCACTCTGTTTCAGGGCGGTAAAGATATCTTTCTGATCTTTGATTTTGCCCGGGATACCCGGTGAGAACGGTTTCCAGCGCAGGTCGTTCCGCTCGACCAGATCACGCACAGCCATCAGACGCGTCAGGTTAACCGGCCCGTTCACGCGATAGGTTTGGCTTTCGTTCAGCGTGTACTCCTGCTGCAGGAACTGAATCAGCTCTTCTGGCGTACGGTTATCCACCTCAAGGCGCACCGCATCACCATATTTACGCGAATGCAGCTCACCACGCAGGGTATTCGCCAGATCTTCAATCTCTTCGAAATCGAAGGTCAGATCGGCATTTCGGGTGATGCGGAACTGAAAACAACCCTTCACTTTCATGCCAGGGAACAGATCATCCGCGAACTCATGGATCAGTGAAGAGAGAAAGATCAGGTGATCACCTTCGCCTTCACAGATATCGTCCGGCAAACGCACCAAGCGCGGCAAAGAACGTGGCGCGGGGATGATCGCCATACCCGTCTGGCGACCAAACGCATCCTTACCATCCAGCTCAACAATAAAGTTCAGGCTTTTGTTCACCAAGCGCGGGAACGGGTGGGAAGGATCAAGTCCTACCGGACTAATAACGGGTACCACATTGTCGTTGAAGTAGGTTCTGATCCACTCACGCTGCTTGTCGGTCCAGATGCGGCGACGCAGGAAGTGGATACCTTCGTTCTCCATCTCCGGGAACAAAGTTTCGTTGAGAATCTGATACTGACGCTCGATCTGCGCATGACAGATCTCCGCGATACGGCTGATGATCTTCTCCGGATGCATCGCATCAGGACCCACCGCTTCGCGACCGTATTTGAGCTGATGCAGCTGCTCGGCGACACGAATTTCAAAAAACTCATCCAGATTGCTGGAGAAAATCAGCAGGAACATCAGACGTTCCAGCAACGGATGTTTCTCATCCAGCGCCTGTTCCAGCACGCGGATATTAAACTGCAAGTGGCTCAGTTCACGGTTGATATAAAGCTCGGGCGCTTTAAGGTCAACCGGCGGCTCTTCCACCGGTTCATCCGTAATCGGCACACTTTCCCGGCTTTCCAACAGGGCTACTGCCGCTTCACTCTGCGCTACAGCGGTCTCTTCAACCATCTTCTCTACTCCTGTAGTGGTCAGCAGCCCTTCGAAGTCGGGCTACTGCCTATTCATTCATCAATTGTGCTGCACGCTTGGCAAAGTAGGTGAGAATGCCATCAGCACCTGCGCGTTTAAACGCCATCAGGGATTCCATCATGACCGATTTTTCATCCAGCCAGCCGTTCTGGAACGCGGCCATATGCATCGCGTATTCACCGCTGACCTGATACACAAAAGTCGGCGCAGACAGTTCGTCTTTAACCCGGCGCACGATATCCAGATACGGCATACCCGGCTTCACCATCACCATGTCTGCACCTTCAGCCAGATCCATCGCTACTTCGTGCAACGCTTCGTCGCTGTTGGCAGGATCCATCTGGTAACCAAACTTGTTACCTTTACCCAGATTCCCCGCAGAACCCACGGCATCACGGAAAGGACCGTAGTAAGCACTTGCATACTTAGCAGAATACGCCATGATTCGGGTATTCACATGGGCATTGCTTTCCAGCTCATTGCGTATTGCACCAATACGGCCATCCATCATGTCACTTGGCGCAACCACATCAGCACCCGCCTGAGCGTGAGACAGTGCCTGCAGTACCAATGTATCCACAGTACGGTCATTCAGCACGTAACCGTTCACGTCGATAATGCCGTCCTGCCCATGTGTGGTGAACGGGTCCAATGCCACATCCGTCATGACACCCAGTTCCGGGCAGGCATCTTTCAGCGCTTTAACCGCACGCTGTGCCAACCCATCCGGGTTGTAAGCTTCTTCTGCAAATTCAGTTTTTACATCCAGTGGCGTCACCGGAAAAAGTGCAATCGCCGGTACACCCAAAGACACTAACTCTTTCGCTTCTTTTACCAGCAGGTCGATGCTCATTCGCACGACACCCGGCATTGAAGGTACAACCTCTGTTTCATTCTGCCCTTCAATCACAAACATAGGATAGATCAGGTCATCCGGTGTCAGTGTATTTTCCCGCATCAGTCGACGGGAGAAATCATCAGCTCGCATGCGGCGCATACGGGTCTCAGGGTAGAAACGCTGGCTATTGTTAAAGGCCACGGGCAACATCCTTCTTTCGCACGAGATTGGACTCGAAAATCATGACAGTAATATGACATCGCGATCTGATAAGATGGTTGTTCATTCAACAACCTGACCAGACGCAATGAATAACGGTGTTACGCCCAGTAGAATTCGCTCCCGGACTCATCCGAAAGGCCACTAAAAGCGCGTAGTATTTGCACAAATCTTAACGTAATCTGTTGCTTGATAGTTAGCTTATTGTCGCCCAAAGACTGCGGGAACTGTTAGTTGATACGCCTCAGCAACGTTCTTAACGCCAGCATTCATATGTTCTGTTTACGGAAAAGGATCTCAGTATGAAAAAAATCGCCGTTATTCTCTCAGGTTGTGGTGTATTTGATGGATCAGAAATATACGAATCGGTACTGACCCTATTACGTATCGAACAGAACAACGCTCAGTACCAGTGTATGGCACCTGATATCGAACAGCTGCACGTCATCAATCACCTTAACGGCGACGTTGCTGAGGGCGAAAGCCGCAATGTTCTGGTTGAAGCCGCACGCCTGGCACGGGGTGATGTTCTGGATCTGTCCACGGCGAACGCAGCTGATTACGATGCGCTGATTATTCCAGGAGGCTTTGGTGCAGCGAAAAACCTGTGCGATTTTGCTGTCAATGGCGCACAGTGTGAAGTGAATGAAATCGTTGCCAGTTTCACGCAGGAAATTCACAAGGCAGGCAAACCAGTGGGCCTGATCTGTATCGCTCCTGCAATGACTCCATTACTGTTTGGCGAAGGCACACAATGCACGATCGGTACCGATACTGACACTGCGGCAGCGATTGAAGCTATGGGTGGACAACACCAGATTTGCCCTGTGGATGAAATGGTCATCGATACCGAGAAAAGAGTCGTGACAACCCCAGCCTATATGCTGGCAGAGTCGATCTCCGAAGCGGCATCAGGTATCAATAAGCTGGTCGATGCTGTTATTGAAATGGCCTGATCGAACAATATAGAGGAGCATGTCACCGCATACTCCAGGGAAGTTCTTATGCTGCACCGCCTTTTGTTACCAGCTCTGATTGGGTTTTCTCTTATTCACGCCTCACCCA
>NZ_JBFGYC010000071.1:0-10991 GCF_041587635.1 Pontibacterium sp.
GACGTCGCGCCCATGATCACCAGACGCTCATTACGCTTGGTCAGCGCGTAATCCATCAGGCGACCCAGCAACTGCAATGCAAAATCTTTAAACGCCAGTGTTGGGCCATGGAACAGTTCCAGAACCCATTCGTTGGTACCCAGCTCTTTCAGCGGCGCAACCGCCGAGTGGTTAAAACCGGCATAGGTTTCGTCGATCATCTGTTTCAGATCATCGTCTGCAACACAGTCATCAACAAATGGCTTGATGATCTTGTACGCCAGATCCGCGTAAGACAAACCGGCCCATGAAGCGATCTCTTCCTGAGAGAACTTAGGCAGTTCTTCCGGAACATACAGACCACCATCGCTCGCCAGACCGGCCAGCAACACTTCTTCAAAATTCAGTACCGGAGCCTGTCCCCGGGTAGAGATATATTTCACGCTCAAGACTCCTTAGTCCGCCAGATGCTCAACGCGGATACGGGTAACAGAACCACAGATTGCACCCAGTGCTTCAATCGCAGCAATCGCATCGTTCATCTTCTGTTCCTGAACACGCTGCGTCAGGATGATAACCGGCACCTGCTCTTCGCGGGTTTCTTTCTGGATGATCGCTTCGATATTGATGCCTTTATCACCCAGAATGCTGGTCACCTGGGCCAATACACCTGGCTGCTCCAACGCCTGCATGCGCAGGTAGTAACCGGTTTCGATCTGTTCAACAGGCAGCACCGGCAAATCGGACAGTTCACCCGGCTGGAATGCCAGATGAGGAACGCGGTTATCACGATCCGCTGTCAGCGTGCGTACAACATCAACGATGTCCGCAACAACAGCAGATGCCGTTGGCTCTGCACCAGCACCCGCACCGTAATACATGGTCTGACCGACGGCATCGCCATCAACCAGCACAGCGTTCATGACGCCGTTGACGTTTGCCAGCAGGGCAGACTCAGGCACCATGGTCGGATGAACACGCAGTTCAACACCCGCTTCTGTACGACGACTCACACCCAGATGCTTGATGCGGTAGCCTAGCTCTTCAGCATACTGCACATCTTCACGCGTGATCTTGCTGATGCCTTCGGTGTACGCTTTTTCAAACTGCAGCGGGATACCAAATGCCAACGATGCCAGAATGGTCAGCTTGTGCGCAGCATCGATGCCTTCAACGTCAAAGGTAGGATCCGCTTCTGCATAACCCAGAGCCTGAGCTTCTGCCAGGACATCGGCGAAGTCGCGGCCTTTATCACGCATCTCAGTCAGGATGAAGTTACCGGTGCCGTTGATGATACCTGTCAGCCAGTTAATCTGGTTCGCAGACAAGCCTTCACGGATCGCTTTGATGATCGGAATACCACCCGCGACAGACGCTTCAAATGCAACCATAACGTTTTTACGTTGTGCCGCTTCAAAAATCTCATTACCGTGCACAGCGATCAGCGCTTTGTTCGCGGTTACAACATGCTTACCGTTTTCGATTGCCGTCATAACCAGATCACGTGCAACCTCATAGCCACCGATCAGCTCTACAACAACATCGATCTCAGGATTCGTCGCAACGTCGAAAATATCCTGCGTTACCTGAACACCTTTAGTGTCGCAATCAGGGTTTGGACGGCGAGCGCCAACCTCTTCCACGATAATTCGACGACCCGCACGGCGAGAAATCTCATCCGCATTACGCTTCAGTACGTTAAAGGTGCCGCCACCGACGGTTCCAAGACCACAGATACCTACTTTTACCGGTTTCAAACTATAACCTCTCGCTGTGAATATCTTCAGCACTGCACAAAAATTGAGCCGGGTATTATAGCGAAAACAGCCCGTCAGCACTATTGCCTATTACCCGTAACACGCGCCCACAAAAAAGGGGCATAACCAGCCCCTTCTTGCATCTTTAGGATCGCGACAATTATTGCAATTTCAACGCCCGCGCCAACTGTTTAGCAGGCACGTAACCCGGCATCAACGTACCGTCCTCAAATACCAGCGCCGGAGTCCCTGTCACCCCAACCGCCTGACCCAACATCAACTGGGAGGCGATAGGCGAATCACAACTGCTCCGGTCAACTTTTTGTCCGTTTTTCGCTCTTGTCATCAACTCGTTACGCTTATCGGGTGCCGCACACCAGATCGACTCCATCACATTAAACGCATTCGAGCCAATGCCCGCACGAGGAAACGCCAGATAGTTCACCTGAACACCCATCGCATTAAGCTGCGGAATTTCCTTATGCAGTTTACGGCAGTAACCACAATCCACATCGGTAAATACCGTGACTGTAGCTTTACGTTCGCCTTCTGCGGGATAAACAATGATGTCTTTAGATTCGACCTTAGCCAGCTGATCAAGACGTTGCTTCTTGCGCTTGCCTTCCGTCAGGTTAACAAACCCTTCTTGCGGTGAAAGCCGGAACAACTGCCCAACCATGAAATATTCACCTTTAGCATCCGAATAAAGCAACTCACCGGTATTCAGCTCAACCGCGTACATCCCTTCCATCTCAGCAGGCTGGATAGATACCGCACTTAAGCGCGCATCAATCTTCTTTAAGCTGCCTTTGATGATCTCATCCACCGCGGGTGCCGCCTGAGAAAAACTGCTTACACCCAATAAAAACAGGCCCACTGCCCATAACTTCCGCATGACTTTCCCCATATTATTCACAATCCACTATTGGCTAAGATACAGAACAGACCATAAAGTTCAGCCGCGTGGGTGGTGTTTACTATGCAGCGACTGTAAACGATGCTGGGCGACATGTGTATAGATTTGCGTTGTCGAGAGATCACTATGCCCCAGCAGCATCTGCACAACGCGCAGATCAGCACCATGATTCAGGAGATGTGTTGCAAACGCATGCCGCAACACATGCGGCGAAAGCGGTTTGTCGAGCCCCGATACCAAGGCATAGTGTTTCACCCGGTGCCAAAACGTCTGGCGGGTCATCTGCTGACCCCGCCGGCTTGGAAACAACACCTCACTGGAGGTATCCTTAAGCAAAAGTGGCCTGGCATCGCGCATGTATTTCAGCACGTAATGAATCGCTTCATCTCCCAGCGGAACCAAGCGTTCCTTACTGCCCTTACCCATCACACGAATGACGCCCTGACGCAGATTGACTTGAGAGCTATGCAGAGACACTAATTCAGACACTCGCAGCCCTGTGGCATACAACACCTCAAGCATTGCGCGATCCCGACACTCGACGGCATCACTCAGATCTGGTGCCTGCAACAGACTCTCCACATCGCTTTCGGTCAGCGTTTTCGGCAGGGCACGCCCTCGCTTTGGGCTATCAATGAGTAGCGTAGGGTCCGTATCGACCAGTTTTTCACGTACCAGATAACGATAAAAGCCACGTAGCGTCGACAATAAACGGGCGGTAGAGCTTGCCTTAAGCCGTTCGGCATATCGCCATGCCAAGTGTTGCTGCAGCTCCTCTCGACCTGCAGATAGCAGGCCGGATGCTCTTGCCTGCAACCACATACCGTACTGCACCAGATCGCGACGGTAAGAGCTCAGCGTATTTTCACTCAGACCGCGCTCCATCCAGATGGCATCGAGAAACTGATCAATCAACCTGGAGTCTGCAGCAGGCAGTGCGGCAACAGAAGAAGACATCAGTTTAGATTCCAACACATATGAGACCTAACGGTAGACTTCAATCTCAGCCACCTTCTCCAATGCAATACTGTACGTTGCCACACCACGTTGCATTCTTTGTTCAATAAGCATTTCATGGTGGTCTATCTTCAGAATACGGCCTTCAATTCGACGACCAAAATAAGTCACCATACGTGCACGATGTCCAATATGTTCTCCTATATCGGAGATATCAACAGCACGAAATACTGGACGGTGTGCTATCTCTTTTGATGGCGCTATCGATCCCTTCATATGAGAATCCAAACTTGCTGTCGACGGGGACAAATCCTGTTGCGCGCCTTCCGGTAAAGAAGAACCCGATGGCGGCACTAAACCTTGAGTCACTGCAGATGACGGAACAGATCTCTTCACCGGTTCCAACAACTTAATTCCGGCAAGACTCACAGGCTCGCCATTGATCAGCAACGCAGGATTTAACAGACTCATAAAACTATCGAGGGAGGTAATTTGAACCGCCTGCATCTGCCCCAACGGGGTATCAGGACGCATCTGGAAAGTGATGTTTGCCGCAGGGCGATACATATCCACAAATCCCTGATACAGCTCATCGGTTAACCCAACACCCGTATAAGCGATCATCGCTTCAAACTCTTCGCGCAACGCCTGATCAAACTGCTCATCGGTAATGCCTGACTGTGTTGCACAGTACTCGCGAAAACGACGGTTAAACCCTTTATCGCTAAAATGACTCTGCACACTACGCAAAGCCAGCTGGCTGCCCGCTAACGCAGACTTTGACAGCGATGCAGAAGATGTCTTTAACGAGACCCCCATAGAGAAGTCCCCAACCTCAGCCGTATCCGCAGAGATATCGACATCCCAGCGCCCCTCTACGGCATCAAAGCTATAGGCTAATTCCATATCGGCGCCCAACACCCGGTAACCCATGGCCTGCAGTAGATCAGCGCCCTGCATTGAACTGCAGAACTGCCCTATCACCGTCATATCCTGCGGCTGCCCCTGCTGGGCTAGTTGCATCCATTGTTCCATCAACGCACTGTCTAACCGGAAGAAGAATCCTTTCAAACGCAACGACAGAGCATCAGGCCAAGGCTCTACACCCAGATCGCCACCAAGACGCAACATCTGAGACCAGTCGGGCGCCTTCAGGGATATTTCATCAATATTGAACTGGTCGGTACCGCCCAAAGGCGCTACCCGAATATCGACCAGCGCAATCTCAGTCGCCACTAAATCAATGCGTACGTCGTTATAACTTAACTCAGCAAAAGGCGACACTTTCGTCACCATTTCATCTGCTGCTTCAGTTACCCGCCACCATAAGAAACCATAAAAGCCAGCCACACAAAATACCGGCAACAGCAGAATACTCAGCAGTAACGCAATCCGTTTCAACACCCGCTTCCCACGCAGTTCATAAAAATTGAATGGACACACTATAGGCAAGGAGTTGCAGGTTTACCATTCAGACCACCCCCGCCAGATCTACAGACACAAAAAAAGCGGCTCGAAAGCCGCTTTTTATGATCTGTGTAGCAAAAAGATAGCTTAACCCAGCTTCTCTTTGATACGTGCAGACTTACCGCTACGCTCACGCAGGTAGTACAGCTTAGCTTTGCGCACGTCACCGCGACGCTTAACAGCAATGCTATCTACTGTAGTGCTGTAAGTCTGGAACGTACGTTCCACACCAACACCGTGAGAGATTTTGCGTACTGTGAATGCAGAGTTAACGCCGCGGTTACGCTTACCGATAACTACGCCTTCAAACGCCTGCAGACGAGTACGAGTACCCTCTGTTACTTTTACCTGTACGACAACGGTATCACCCGGGCCGAATTCTGGTACGTCTTTCGTTTTCTGTTCAGCTTCAATCTGCTGAATAATCAGGTTCTTGCTGCTCATGGCTCGCTCCTAAATATTCAACCGTCGGACCCTTGGGTCTCACGGATAAAATCTTTTAACAATGCCTGCTGTTCTTTGGTTAACTCCAGAGAATCCAACAACTCAGGACGTCTTTTCCAAGTGCGTCCCAACTGTTGTTTCAAGCGCCAGCGCCTGATCTCCTCATGGTTACCGCCCAGCAGCACCCCAGGTACTTGTATTCCGTCAAACTGTTCCGGTCTCGTATAGTGCGGGCAGTCCAATAAACCGTCTGAAAAAGAATCCTCAGTAGCTGAGTCCTGATGCCCAAGTACACCCGGCACCAACCTCGAAACTGCATCAATCATGGTCATCGCTGGCAGTTCACCACCGCTGAGGACAAAATCCCCAAGCGACCACTCTTCATCAATTTCAGTCTCAATCAGGCGTTCATCAATACCTTCATAACGCCCGGCTACCAGAATCAGCTTCTTACGATTTGCTAACTCCTGCACCCCGTTGTGGTCAAGTCGGCGTCCCTGAGGAGAGAGATAAATAACACTTACCTCATCGTCCCCTGCTGCAGCTTTTGCAGCATGGATTGCGTCCCGCAGCGGCTGAACTTTCATCAGCATGCCGGGGCCACCGCCGTATGGACGATCATCTACAGTGCGATGCTTATCAAGCGTGAAGTCACGCGGATTCCAGCATTGCAGCTCAATCGATCCATTCCGTACCGCTCGTCCCGTTACGCCAAAGCTTTTAACAGCCTCGAACATCTCCGGGAACAACGTCACTACACCAAACCACACGGTTTAGAACTCCGGATCCCAGTCGACCCGTATAGTACCTGTTACCAAGTCAATCTCTTTAATCACCTGATCAGGCAGGTAAGGTATCAAACGTTCATTACGATCAATACTCTCATCATTACCTTTTACCACCAGCACATCATTCGCACCGGTTTCCATCAGATGACTTACCTTGCCCAGCAACTGACCGGACACGGTATATACCGTCAGGTTTTCCAGCTGGCTCCAGTAGAACTCACCCTCTTCCAGTTTTGGAAGACGATGCGATTCAACCGCGATCTCAACCCCGTTATATGTACGGGCGATCTCTCGGTCATCTACTCCAACCAACTTAGCGACCAGGCCTTTACCATGGCGTTTGCTAGCTTCTATCTCGAAAGATTTCCACTGGCCTTTAATTTTCAACAACCACGGCGAGTAAGTCAGGATGTTTTCAATCGGATCGGTGTGAGAATAAATCTTCACCCATCCTTTAACACCGTAGACGGAAGCAATACGACCAAGAACTGTGTTCTCTTCTGTGGTATTTCCACTCATCTACTTGACCCAACCTGATCCAAAAAACTTATTCAGCAGCTTTTGCAGCGTCTTTCAGCAGCGTAGCAACACGTGCAGAAACCTGCGCGCCTTTGCTCTGCCAGTACTCAACACGCTCCAGGTTTACACGCAGACGCTCTTCCTGGCCGCGAGCCTGAGGGTTGAAGAAGCCAACACGCTCAATAAAGCGACCATCACGTGGGTTACGTGAGTCAGCTACAGTAAGGTGATAGAAAGGACGCTTCTTAGCGCCGCCACGAGACAAACGAATTGTTACCATGCGAATGGTCCCTTTATTTGTGCAGGTTTTGGTATCGCCTGCAATTTCGTATCCCGGTAGAAATCATTTCAGACTCCACCGATCCAACTTTCGCCCGCCAACCGCGCCAATAGCGCAATCCACGAACGGAAAAACAGGGCGGGAATTCTACGCGAATTCACCACCCTTTCAAAGAGGTTTATGCTTAAATCTTAGACAGCACTGAAAATAACGTCAGATCAGCTGCCAAACACGCCGGAAAGCGGCGCAGACTCGGTCGACTTAACGTCCTGGGAAGCCTCCGCCACCCATTCCGCCCATACCACCAGGACCACCGCCCATACCGGGAGGCAACATACCTTTCATACCACGCATCATTTTGGCCATGCCGCCTTTGCCACTCATCTTCTTCATCATCTTCGACATCTGCTTATGCTGCTTGATGAGTCGGTTGACGTCCTGCACCTGTGTGCCGGAACCTGCAGCGATACGCTTCTTACGGGAGCCCGTCAGGATATCTGGATTACGACGCTCTTTAGGGGTCATGGAGTTGATAATTGACTCCATCTGGACCACACCCTTTTCAGCACCGGCCATCTGAGATGCATTCGCCATCTGTCCCATGCCCGGCAACTTATCGAGCATGCCCATCATGCCGCCCATATTCTTCATTTGCTGAATCTGTTCGCGGAAATCTTCCAGATCAAAGCCTTTGCCTTTCTGGATCTTCTTCGCAAATTTCTCAGCTTTCTTCTTGTCGATCTTCTCTTCTGCTTCCTCGATCAGGGACAGGACATCGCCCATGCCAAGGATTCGAGAAGCAACACGGTCCGGATGGAATGGCTCCAGCGCCTCAACCTTCTCGCCCACACCAAGGAACTTGATCGGTTTACCCGTGATATGACGTACCGACAGAGCAGCACCACCTCGGGCATCACCATCGGTTTTTGTCAGGATCACACCGGTCAGCGGCAGCTGTTCATTAAACGCCCGCGCCGTGTTCGCAGCATCCTGACCGGTCATTGCATCAACGACAAACAGCGTTTCAACCGGTTTAACCGCGCTATGCAGACGTTTGATCTCGTCCATCATTTCGCCGTCGACATGCAGACGACCTGCGGTATCCACCAGCAGCACATCATGATGCTGAATCTTCGCATGCGCGATGGCGGCATTGACGATATCTACCGGATCCTGATCAGCCGTCGACGGGAAGAATTCAACATCCACTTCCGCCGCCAACGTCTCCAGCTGCTTAATCGCGGCCGGACGGTATACGTCAGCAGAAACGACCAGAACTTTTTTCTTCTCACGTTCGCGCAGGAAACGAGACAGTTTGGCAACAGAGGTCGTTTTACCCGCCCCCTGAAGACCGGCCATCATCACTACTGCCGGAGGCTGTGCTGCCAGGTTGAGTGCCTCATTGGCCTCACCCATAACATTGACCAGCTCTTCGTTAACAATCTTAACGAACACCTGCCCCGGTGACAGACTGCTGCTGACTTCGGTGCCAACTGCACGCTCTTTAACACTGTTAACAAACGCTTTGACTACCGGCAGGGCAACATCAGCCTCCAGCAGTGCCATACGTACTTCACGCAAGGTGCCTTTAATATTGTCTTCGGTCAGCTTCGCCTGGCCCGTGACGGACTTAAGCGTTTGCGTGAGTCGCTCTGTAAGATTCTCGAACATGCTCTGCCTCGGTATCAGTTCCCGCCAACCATCTATATATAGAAATAACGTCCAGAAGGGCTATCTTGCTCAGGCGGGACTCGGAGAAAATTGCAATTGATGCACATTATACAGTAGCAACCCACCCACGCCACTCCCCCATATTTCATCCAACGGGCAATTGTGACACACTACTGCGCTTATACCGGCTCAGCGAATGGCTGACCTTTTGTTTTAGTATTGATACCTGTCCCCGGACAGGAGGAAAAGGATGCTGATACTTCCCACTCTGTTGGCTGCCCTCTTATACGCGGTAGCAAGCTTTCTCCAATGGCAGATTCTGCAGGGCAAACGCCAGCAGCCTCGCACCATCAACCAACTGCTGGGATGGGCCGGTTTTGCCAGCCATACCGTGGCCGCATATGCGCTGCTGCATCAGGCTGAAGGCATCCATCTAGGATTCTTTGCCATGGGCAGCCTCGTGTCATGGCTTGTGGTTGCGATCGTTCTGTTAAGCAGCATCCGTCAAGCCATCGACAACTTATTTATAGGCGTGTTTCCAATTGCGCTAATGGCGACCCTAGTCGCGGGTTTTATTCCCGAAGAAAGCATCGCCCGCAACTATGATGGCGGCCTGATTACTCATATCCTGCTGTCCGTATTGGCATACAGCATACTCACACTGGCCGTTTTGCAGGCAGTACTGGTATCTCGCCAGCACTCTGCACTGAAACATCACCATACCCGCGGTCTGGTGAGTTCCCTACCCCCGCTGCAAACGATGGATCGCTTACTCTTTGAGATGATCTGGTCCGGTGAGATTCTGCTAACAGCCGCGCTGGTATCTGGCTTTATCTTTGTAGATGACCTTTTTGCTCAGCACTTGCTACATAAAACAGCCCTGTCGCTGTTGGCATGGGTACTCTATGCCACCTTAATCTGTGGACGTCTCTTTTTTGGCTGGCGCAGCCATACCGCGACACGTTGGACAATTGGCGGGTTTATCTTGCTAGCACTGGCCTTTTTTGGCAGCAAACTGGTGCTTGAGTGGCTGCTGTAACAACGACACCTGAACACTGATCACGACGCTGTCATCTATTCGCTACTTGACAGGTTCTGGGGGGCACTCGACAATGGGCCTCCCAATATAGACCACAGGTTATGCAGTCTTGGAAGACGCGTCGATAAGCCTCCTATTAGGCATCCTTTGTTGCCTGATCCTCTGTTCCGCTTTTTTCTCTAGTTCCGAAACCGGCATGATGTCTCTCAACCGTTATCGGCTGAAGCATCTGGTGAAGAAAAAACATCCCGGCGCACGCCGTGCCAGCAAGCTATTAGAGCGACCAGACCGCCTGATCGGTGTCATCCTGATCGGCAATAACTTTGTTAACATCCTTGCGTCGGCTATCGCTACCATCGTTGCGGTGCGCCTTTGGGGCGATGCGGGCGTTGTCATCGCAACTGCCGGACTGACATTGGTGATCCTGATTTTTGCGGAAGTGTCTCCAAAAACACTTGCCGCTTTGCACCCGGAAAAGATTGCATTTCCTGCCGCCTATATACTGCGACCGCTACTAACACTCATCTACCCGCTTGTATGGGCCGTCAACGGCATCACCAACGGCTTTTTGCGCCTGCTTGGCATCAACATCAACGATGACAACAACCACAACCTCAGCACAGAGGAACTGCGCACACTGGTTAACGAAGCGGGTGCCCTTCTGCCACACCGGAACCAGTCGATGTTACTGGGTGTACTTGAGCTTTCAGAAGTCACCGTAAATGACATCATGGTTCCGCGTAATGAGGTTATAGGGATCGATCTGGACGAAGAGATAGACCAGATCATTCAACAACTTAGTATGACACCCCATACCCGCCTGCCGGTTTACCGTGGCGAGTTAAACAAAGTGGTTGGCATCCTGCATATGCGACATCTGGCGCAGGTTTTCCATCAGGGCACTATCTCCAAAGCCGCAATTTTGCAGGTGATTACAGAGCCCTATTTCATCCCTGAAAGCACACCGTTACAGACGCAGCTGCTGCACTTTCAAAAGCAGGGACGACGCATGGGTTTAGTGGTGGATGAGTACGGTGATATTGAAGGCATCGTCACGCTGGAAGATATTCTGGAAGAGATTGTCGGAGAACTCTCCAACGACAATAAAGAAGATAATCAGGATATTCATCCGCAGGAAGACGGCAGTTACTTCATCGACGGTACCGCCTATATC
>NZ_JBFGYC010000072.1:0-10978 GCF_041587635.1 Pontibacterium sp.
GCTAGAAGAGGCGTTTACGTTTTATGACGGTCTCTCAGTTGATACACCTACACCCACTCCTTCAGAAAAACGCCCGGTATCTAACACGATTGTCACAGATCGACTCACGCCTGAAGCTGTTCAGCTGCAAACCATGCTGGATACTGTAGTTGATGGCATCGCGACGGTCGATAATCACGGGGTGATGTTATCTGTAAATAAAGCATTTGATCGAATTTTTGGTTATAACACCGCTGAGTTAGTCGGTAATCATCTGGCCAAGTTGGTGCCCAGTCAGCCGGAAGACAAACCTAACTGTGTGAAGTCGGATCTTCTAAAAGATATCACGGGTGTACCTAGAAATATTGCCGGTTTACGCAAGAACGGAGAAGCGTTCCCGATGGAACTGTCGGTGACCCCAATGCAGATTTTGGGACAGGAACGCTTCTTGGTGGTGATCCGGGATACCAGTCGCCGTGTGGCGGCAGAACGTCAGAATCAACTTTTGTTGAAGAGTCTCGACAGTTGTCAGGACGGTTATGCCTTGTTTGGTCCCGGTGATCGGTTGCTCTACTGTAATCAACAGTTTCGTCAGCTCTATCATTCGTGTGCAACAGGTCCAGTAAAAGGGGCGACGTACGAAGAATTTTTTCAGGATTGCATCAACAGTGGGCTCTTTCCTGCGGCAGACGATGATCCAAAATATTGGTTGGATGAATTACTGGAAGCACATGACACGCTGCCAATGGTTCGTGTGGAGGAGATTAGTCCTGGTCGTTGGATACAGATCCATGAAACGCGAGCGGATAACGGCAGTTTGATTGTGTTCCATATCGATATTAGTCAGCTAAAAATAGCGGAGAACTCACTCCGAGATGCGGTTGGCAGAGCGGTGGATGCCAATGAAGCGAAAAGCCGTTTCCTTGCGATGATGAGTCATGAAATTCGTACACCGCTAAACGGTGTTTTGGGTCTTCTTCAGCTGCTTCAGGAAGAAAATCTATCTGGCGAGCAGCAGGAATATGTTGAGACGGCACTGGTCTCGGGACGCAGTTTGCTGACGATTATTTCCGATATTCTGGATTTCTCTAAGATGGAGGCGGGGAAGATGGAGCTTCATCCGGCACCTTGTCATCTGGCATCTTTGACCAAAGAGCTGAAGCAGTTGCTGAGTCCGCGCGTAGAAGAGAAATCGATCCAACTGATTATCAGTATCGATCCGGCTGTGCCTGAGTATGTGCGGGTTGATCATCAGCGCTTGCGTCAGGTTTTGCTGAATCTGCTTGGAAATGCAATTAAATTCACCGATTACGGCGAAGTGAGCCTGCATGTTGTGCGTCAGTCAGATGGACGGATCCGCTTTGCGGTGGATGATACGGGCATCGGTATTCCTGATGATCAGCAGAATCGTGTGTTTGGAGAGTTTAACAGTGGTTTATCTCCAGCGGATAACAAAGTACACGAAGGAACAGGGCTCGGATTGGCAATCAGCCGCCATCTGATTGATCTGATGGACGGTGAACTTCAGTTCTCCAGTCAGGATCAGCAAGGGAGTCACTTTTGGTTTTCGTTGCAGCTAGAACATACGTGTGCACCCATGGCACAACATACGAAGCAACAGAGCGGCAAGCTATCGTTTCGTGGATCCATTCTATTGGTTGAAGACAGTGCCACCAACCGACTGGTGGCGAAAACCATGCTTGAGAAGAGCGGTTTATCCGTGACCTGTGCAGAAGACGGTTACAGGGCACTGGAGCTTTGTCAGTCTCAGTGTTTTGATCTTGTGTTGATGGATATTTCTATGCCGGGTATTGATGGATTGGAAACTACCGCCCGGATCCTGCAGTTGCCAGATTGGAATCTGGCGCCGATTGTCGCGCTGACTGCCTACGCCATGCCCGGAGACCGGGAATGTTTTTTGAAGCAGGGCATGAGTGATTATGTTGAAAAACCGATCGATAAACAGCGCTTGCTCAAGGTGGTTGGGCGGTACGTGCAAACGGAGAAGGTGAGCGAACCGGAACAGAGCGATCCTAATTCAGTGAGTCTCATGGAGCCAGAGCGGCTGAAACGACTAGCGGAGGATACGTCCTATGATATGGTCCCCGAGCTGGCTCAGGTATTTCTGGATGACAGTGGTGAGCGTTTACAGAGCCTATCTGAAATGACGCGACCGTTTTTGCCTGAGGATCACGCTGAGATTGAGCGCCACATGCATACATTAGGGAGCAGTGCGGCACTGTACGGTCTGACAGTGTTTCATGATCAGTCACGCCGTTTTGAGCGTGCATGTCAGGCCGGTGACTATGCTCTGGTTGAGAAAGGTCTGACTGAGTTTATTGCGTTGGGGCAACAGAGTCGTCATACGTTGGCAGAGGTTATCAAAGGATGGTCAGCCTCGCGGGTGTAAGGTGCCGGCGAGGCGAGTAATACAGGATGAAGAACTCAGCGTTCCTTCCAGCTATTACGTTTCCGATAAATGGTTGCTGCGCTAATTTGAAGGTAATGTGCGGCCGTTGGAATATTCCCACCACACAGGTCGATGGCCCTTTCAATGGCTTCACGTTCAAGTTCAGCGATGGGGCGGATCAGCGTTTCTAGCCTATCCGTATTTTCATGTGGTTGAGTGTTTGGGAATGACGGTTGGTGCAATTGACCACCTGTCGGCGGGGTTGCTACCGGCGGAGTGTAGGCCGGTTCGACATATGCCGCAGGTTGTACCGGTGCGTTGTATTGCGCCGCGGCGGGTGATGATATGCTTCGATTCAGCGGCTGCACGCTATAGCTATCTAATGGTGCGGGCAACATGCAAGACGTGACGGTTTCACCTTTGTTTAGCACGACAATATTTCGTACCACATTTTGTAGCTGCCGTACGTTGCCGGGCCAGTTGTAATTGCTGAGTAGTAGCTCCGTTTCCGGATCAAAGCATTTGAAACCTTTTTTCTCTTCGTTTGCATACTGTTCTAAGAAATTACGTGCGATCTCCACGACATCGTTGTCACGCTCACGCAGCGGTGGAAGGTGGATGGGTAACACGTGCAGGCGGTAATACAGGTCTTCCCGGAAATGGCCAGCCTGTACCTCTGCCATCGGATCTTTATTGCTCGCACAGAGAATTCTGACATCCACTTTTTCAGTACGGTCGCTGCCCACTTTCTGCAACGTCCCTGTTTGCAGAAACCGCAGGAGCTTAGATTGCAGTGACAGCTCCATCTCACAGATCTCATCCAGGAACAGTGTGCCTCCCTGAGCAGCCCGTGCCGCACCATCGCGATCACTGACGGCGCCAGTAAATGCACCTTTAACATGGCCAAAAATTTCGCTTTCAATTAGATCCTTGGGAATTGCCCCGCAGTTGAGAGCGATGAAAGGGGCTTTGGCACGTTCACTACGCTGATGGATTGCCTCAGCGCAGACCTCTTTACCTGTTCCACTTTCGCCTGTGATAAACACAGTAGCTTGCGATGATGCAGCGCTATCGATCACCTGATACACCCGCTGCATGGCGAGGGATGAGCCTATGAAACCGCAGAATTGATGGCGGTCGATCTCTTCCCGATAGGTTTCGACGATCCGTTGCAGGCTCTGGCTTTCAAAGCAGTTTTTCAGGGTTGTGAGCAAACGATCTTTATTAAAGGGTTTGACCAGATAGTCGCGGGCACCGAGCCGCATCGCTTCAATGGCGGTATTCATAGAGCAATCGCCGGTGGTGACGATCACTTCCAGAGGCAGCTCTTCATCGCTGACACGCTTCAGAATATCCAGACCGTTCATGTCCGGTAGAGACAGATCTAGCAAGATGCCATCAAAGCCGCCCCGATCCAGTGCTTGTAGCGCAGCGTTACCGGTTTCCACATGTTGAACGTTGTAATCGAGACCCGTCAGGTAGCCACGATAGACAGCGGCCATAGAACGATCATCTTCAACGATCAAAATCTCTGTATTTGCAGGCATCAGCTTCCCTCTAGAGCCAGTAAACAGACTATAGTTTAGTCTAAGTTAGAGTTCGCTGAAGCAGTAAATGTGCCTAATTTTTAAATGGTTACAAGGAGGAGCAGGGATGAAAACCTTGTTGGCAGAATGGCATGGTCAACCACAGCTTGAGGACGCTCGGCGGATTCGTGAAGCCTTGGTCGATGTGCTGGCGAAGTATGAGGTGGCGCAGGCCAATGATTTCCTGTTGGCCGCCTCGGAATTGATTGTAAATTTAACCCGCTATCCCAATCCTAAACCCAATCAACTTTGTCTGCGGTTTAGCCGTGATGAATATTTCTGGTGGCTGGAGTTATTGGATGATGGCCCGAGCTTTAGTAATTTTAGCCAACAGATTAATCATCCTGATCTTCTGGAAGCGGCAGAGAGCGGAATGGGCCTGAAACTGCTTGCCAGTTGCTTTGATGATATTTCCTATGTTCCCGCCTGTTACCGTGAAGATAGTATGAATGTCATGCTGTTGCGACAGCCGATTGGCAAGGGTCCACAGCTTAAACGTGTATTGGTTGTGGACGACGATCCGGTATGGCGGGCGGTCCTTTCAGGCTATCTGGATGGGCATTATCAAGTGATCGTCGCTGATTCAGTGGCGCAGGCATTCCAGCTGATTCTTCAGGATAAGCCCGATCTGGTGATCTGTGATCTGAAGATGCCGGAGAATGATGGGTCGGTACTCTTCGATTGGATCAGTCATATCCCTCAAGTTGCGACCACGGCGTTTATTTATCTGTCAGGCTGTGACGATGCCACGCTAATTGAAAGTGCGGTCAGCCGTCCCATTGATGATTTTCTGCATAAACCCGTAAATAAGGCGGAGCTATTACAAACACTGGCGCGTGTTTTACTGCGCCGTCAGCATCTGACCGATCAGATCCAGCGCGAGGTTGATCAGAAAATTACGTTAGGCTTGCACCCGTCCTTACCCGATAACATAGGTCCATTTAGCTGTGCGTTGCGTACCGTCGCCCCCGAATCTGGCGGCGGGGATCTGGTGCTATTACGGGATTCGTTGCTGATCTTTGCTGATCTGATGGGACATGGTGTGCAGGCGAAGGGATTTGTGTATGCGCTGGCAGGATATTTACGCGGGTTGTGTGCCGCAACAGCACGGCAGCAGCCCGATGTCGCTGAATTGCTCGCGCAAGTTGCGCAGGGATTTGATGATGATCCTGTGCTTCAGGAAACACTGGCGACGATTACGGCACTTGAACTCGGTGCTGGAGGGATAATCCGAGTTGCCAACGCCGGACAGCCGCAACCCGTACTGATACGTGGTGGGGAGATTACCCGGATTCCGGTGGATGGGCCATTGCCAGGACTGCTGGTGGATTCTTACCACGCCTTGGAGCTGGAACTGTTATCAGGAGATCGACTGATACTGTTTTCGGATGGCTATCTGGATGCTGCCGAAAGCATGCCAGAAATGATGATCACGCAACTGCAATACTCAGCGACCTTGCCGCTGGGCGCTGCGGCTGATTTTCTGATGCAGGAGACCTTGAATCGGGCGATGCCTCAAGACGATTTAACGTTGATACTGTTAGAGAAAGCTGAGGGTTAGAGTTCCTGATTCAGTAGCAGAGCGGTGTTGAGCTGTTCGCGCAGGCGCGGCATCCACTTTGGAAACCAGCGATCGAAGCGGTAGGTTTCTCTTATCAACTCCTGACGCAGGCATGGTGTATAGCAATCGTTCATCACCACCGCGGCGAGTATGGCGCCGCACTGTTTGAGAGTTTCATAGGCTTCATCGACCTGACTTTCTGTGGTGACTCCGCTAAGAATATTGAGCAGTGTACTCTCGCTGGCGGCGCAGATAATATCGGCTGGAATATTGTGTTCACGGGTTTGAAGTAGGGCGGGGGTATCGCAGATCACCAGTGCGTATTGCTGGCGACACTCCGCAAAGAAGTGACTCAGTGTGTCCGGGTTATGAAACTCTATATTCTGACCGGATATCGCCGGACAGGTCAGCAGGTGTAGGTTAGGGGTGTCGGCATGATCATAGTGTTGCACCGCGCTTTGCCACTCACCGGACAGCGGCAGCCATTCTGGACGTTCACATCCCGCGACCTGATGCAGAGAGGGGGCATGAAGATTGAACTCTATTAATAATACCGATTTTCCTGCCAGTGCCGCCCGTTGGGCGAGCACCCACGCAAGGGTTGAGGTTCCACTGCGTTCGGTGGGGCTGCAAACGGCAATATGCTTCAGGTTCATGCGTTGC
This sequence comes from Pontibacterium sp., assembly GCF_041587635.1. Classification (NCBI taxonomy): domain Bacteria; kingdom Pseudomonadati; phylum Pseudomonadota; class Gammaproteobacteria; order Oceanospirillales; family Oceanospirillaceae; genus Pontibacterium; species Pontibacterium sp. The sequence goes on from NZ_JBFGYC010000072.1 coordinate 6,200, forward strand.
ATGCGTGCATAGACGGTTTCCACCGCGGGTGTTTTTTCCAGTGAACACATTGTATGTCTCCTTGTCTTTTTGCTTAGGCCGCTGGCTTAGAATCCCACCAAGCGGGCAAATGAGAAGATCGTGATCGATTCCTGCAGCGTACTGACGACGCGATACCAGGTGCTTTGCTCCTTCCCCGGCACATACAAGGTATCACCGGAACGGATCACCGGGAGTTGGCTGTAGTCGCCGGATTTAGCGAAATCAACCAGATCAAACAGGCGGGAATGTGCTTCCCCATCCACCCGATTGACCACCATAATCCGGTCCTGCAGGGCAGAGTTGAGCGGTCCACCTGCTTCCGCTAAAAGGTCCAGAATGGTCATATCGTTATCGAAACTGTAACGGCCGGGACGCGCTACCGCACCCAGTACGCGCACCACGGTTTCCTTGGGTTTTTCCAACCAGGCGCGTCCACGTTCAGGCACGAAAATCACATCTTCATTGCGTACGTTGGGTAGCAGGTTTTCGTCGCCGGTCTGGAAGTAGGTATGAAGATTGAGGTGGGTGACCTCTTGCCCTTTCTGACCGCGGTGGGTAATACGTACATTGGCCAGATCAGCATGAGCGGTAGGGCCTTGTGCGGCTGATAAAATATCCAGAAAGTTAAGTTCTTCATTAAACGCATAACGTCCAGGTGCGCCGACCTGACCGAAGATATAAATAGAGCGATCGCTGGACTGACGAATCCATTGGGATCGGTTGTCGTTTGGATCTTTGGGCAATTCAGGGATGACTACCGTATCGCCGGCACGAACGGCTGGGATCGTCCGAATATCGCCTCCATTATCTAGAAAGCGCTTCAGGTCAAAGCTGATGGATTGAGCCTGACCACCCGGTGCCGCCGTCAATATTTGCAAGTGGGCAGTATCGGCTTGTGCAACCGGTCCACCGGCATGGGCAATCAGATCCAGTAGTGACATCTCATCGGACCATTCGTAGCGACCGGGACGATTCACCGCACCGATAATCCGGATAGCACGGTTCGGGTGAACTTTGAGCCAGCTCTTTTCATTCATATCCGTCTTTTCCGGTACCAGAATCGCATCGCCCGGATCAATCACGGGCATTGACTGACTGCGGTCGCCATCCATATACGCTTGCAGGTCGAAGGATTTAACGCTGCCGTCTGCACGCAGGACTCGGATCATACGGGTTTCTGCAAAACGTGTAGGCCCGCCTGCGGTTGCCAACAGATCATAAAAACTGGTGTCCTCTTTCATCTCCATCGCGCCGGGTTTGAACACCTCGCCCATCACATATACCGTGCGGGAACCGCTCTGTACCTGATCGGATGCCTGAGGGATAAAGATCACATCACCCTGACGAATATCTGGCATAAGCGCCGGGTCCCCGGTATCCAGATATTCACGCATGTTAAATGGGAAAGGGTTACCGTCGTGAATAACGCGGATCTGTTCAATACCGGCGTAGCGGGTTACGCCACCGGCACGCATGATCATATCGACAACGGACGCGTGCTTCTTGAACGCAAACGTGCCCGGACGGTGAACCTCGCCAAATACTTTGATCGCTTCACCTTCACGTCCAGCATCTCCAGACGCGGTCAGGGTGCGTGCATCAAACTCAACCTGAACGTTACCGATCAGAGGAGAGGCTGGGATGAAAATCTCATCCATCGGTTCCAGTACCGGCAGGCTACGAGGGTTACCACTGTCCAGATAATGTTTGTAGTCAAAGACAATCAGACCCGACTGTCGACGAATTTGAAGCTTATCCAGCTGTGCCCCTTGTGCCAGTCCTCCGGCACTATTGATAGCCAGTTGCACGTTGGAGTTCAGAGGCAGGTCAACCGGCCCCGGCTTTTTGACATAACCCAGGACCGTCACCGAGAGACGGCGTTCCTGCAAAATAACGTCAAATTTGGTGAGGTCTTTGTAAACCGTGCTCAGCTTGCCCACTAGAATCTGGCGGGCCTCTGCGAGGTTTTTATCCGCGAGCTTTATTCTGCCGATTTCTGGCATCATCACCTGACCTTCGTGGTCGATCTGGAAGCTCTTATTGAATGCATCTTCGCCGGGGAATTTTACTTTTAGTAGGTCCCCTGGCCTCAGTGTGGTGGCGTTGACTGGCAGACTTAGCAAGACACTAAGCGCAATGCTGATGATGAGCTGTAACAATTTCATATGCAAAACTCCTGTCCGTGTGTTGCGTTACAAGAAGGCTGCAGTTGGACAAGCTGGCGACGATACTCCTGGTTCATCAGCCGTAACATGCGTTCAGCCTGTTGTAATTGGAACAGTGAATGCTCGTAGTATCTGGCGCTATAGAGGCGCTGGCTCTGTATCATCCGGTGCTCGATTTCGGAGTAGGTTGCCGGATAAAGGCGGTCGACCCCATGATCCAGATGGCGTAGGTAAACTCCCAGACAGTGGGCGAGCCGTTCATCGTAGTTTTCCTGATGCACCGGTATTGGAAAGCGTTCGGCGACACCGCCGTTGCCTTCTTCTACCAGATAGAAACATCCACTATTGATGCTGACCGCCAGTGCCAGCGCAGTGATCAGTCCGGCTTTCATGATCAGTGCTCCCGTACGTTGATCGATTGTTCGATACGCAAGTAACGTAAGAGCTCAAGCGGTTGACCATGTACGCCAGCCAGACTTAGAGAACGATCATTGCTGCGCAGGCGTTTGAACAGAAAAACGATGGCGCCGATGCCTGAAGAATCAATGAAATCGATCTGGGTCATATCGAGGGTCACGTCATATTTGTCTTGTACAAGGCTGTCAAAACGTGGACGAAAAATCTCGACTGCAAGCGCATCCAGTGAACCTTCAAGGCGGAGGGATAGATCATTCGAGGCGTGGGAGTGAGTTTGCATGGGATGTACTCCTTATTTACGTGTAAGTAGATAGGAGCAAACCCTGTGCCAGTAAGTTAACTATTTGATTTTAAAGGGGCGGGGTGGGTGTTTCGCAAAATGAAAACAGCAGGCAGGGAGGGCCGTTCGCATTTTGCGAAACAAAATACAACGGACTACTGACCCCGACCCCCAATCATCACCCACAGCGTACGCACTGCAATTGATAGATCGCTGCGTAGCCATGAAAAGAAACCACTCAGGCTTAATGCGTAGGCATGATCCCAGGCCACTTTATTACGCACGTCTTCGATATTTTCATCGTAACCCTGATTGACTTGGGCCAGCCCCGTAATCCCCGGTTTCAGTCCCCAGGTACGTTCAGCAAAGAAAGGGATTGCTGTTTCCAGTTTTTGATAGAAGCCGGGACGTTCCGGGCGAGGACCAATCAGAGACATATCTCCGCGCAGTACGTTATAGAGCTGTGGCAGCTCATCCAGGCGCGTCTTCCGTAGGAAGCGACCGACAGGCGTGATGCGCGGATCTTGTTTGGTGGCCCAAACTGCACCGGACTGCGCTTCAGCATCCACGCGCATGGTACGAAATTTGTACATCCAGAATATTTCCGTGTGGTCCGTATCCGCGTGACCAATGCGCATCTGTCGGAACAAGATAGGACCCGGAGAGCTGATACAGGTGGCTAAAGCGATGGCGGGGAACAGCAGGCCGCAGATCAGTAGCCCCACCAGTGCGACTATTACATCCATCGTACGTTTAGCGTGTTGAACCGCAGGTGGAATATATTGAGTGTTCATGAGGAGATCTCCTGTGTGGAAACGGGTTTCCAATGGCCCCGTTCTAAACCTGCGATATAGCGCAGGCAGCCGATCAGGCCACAACGGTAGCCGTTGATCAGATAAAAGAGTGTGGTTGTCATATTGGGTAACTGAATGCCGGGGACGCGTGGCAGACTGTAGGCAGCGATCACCATGACGATTTGAAAGGCACTGATGACCATGAGACTGTCATAGGACAATGCCAGCCAGCCGCACAGTAGCAGTTGCATGAGTAGCAGCATCGGCATTAACGCGCGCAACGCTTTGCCGGAAAAGAAGGCAAAGGCGATGCCACCCAAACGCGGGTTCAGGAGTTCAGGCAAGCGTAGCAATTGCTGCAAATTGCCTGCGGATATCCGCACACGTCGACGCTGATCCATGCTGTCGCTGGCTTTTTCGAGTTCAAGCGCGATGATGTCGGTTTCGTAAACCGCTTGATGGCCCTTAGCCACAATGGACATGGGTAAGACAAAATCGTCATTGATCGTGTCGGTGGCCAATGGTTTAAACAGACGGCGACGAAAGAAATAAAGCGCACCGTGCACGCCAATCGGACTGCCTAAGTGGGCTTCCGCCTCCAGAATTCGGGTTTGATACTGCCAATATTTTGATTCTCCTGCGCTACCGGGGGTCAGTAGGCGGTATGTTGCTGCCACGACGCCCACGGGTGCATGGTTGAAATGTCTTGCTGCGATCTGTAAACCGTCCATGGAAAGCAGTGCTGAGGTATCACTGAGTGCAATCAGCTCCTGATCGATCCGGCTGATCATGTCGTTGAGGACCGCCACTTTCCCCCGGTTACGTTTGAACTCAATCACCTCGATATTCAATCCCCGATTTTCCGGTTCCGTTGCGGTAACACGGGCAATGTTGGCGGTTTCGTCAGTACAGCCATCACAAGCGATGATGAGCGTGAAATGAGTAGAAGGATAATCGAGGCTGGCGGTATTACGGACTTTGTCGGCAATGACCTGGGCTTCATTGTACGCCGGAACCAGCATGACTATATGGGGTAGTGCTTGAGCTTCTTCTGCTTGGTGCGCAGAGAGTGTTGTCGGACGACTCAAATAGGTGATGAGCA
>NZ_JBFGYC010000073.1:0-10976 GCF_041587635.1 Pontibacterium sp.
AACCGAACGTACATTTTTGCGCCGCTTTGTTCGTGGCACAGGACTCAAGCCCAGCGAATATTTGCAGAAGCTGCGTGTCAGTAAAGCCTGTGACATCTTAGAGTCGACCCAAAATACGGTGGAAAACATCGCCGCTCAGGTGGGATATGACGATGCCAGTGCCTTTCGAAAGGTGTTTATTAAGATTGTCGGCCTGACCCCCCGTGAATTTCGCGCACGTTTCGGTTCTGGCGGGTGAAATACGCTAAAGAAAAAATTCAAACAGCCGTTAAAAATGAGTCTGAGTACACGCACAAATTCTGTCTGAATATCCTGAGAGCTGAGTAAAGGGACCTACCGTGATTTCGGATCAAGAGAACTGGAAGCAGAAATATCACGCACTGAAAAAAGATTTTCAGGCCACCGAAAAACAGCGTGATAAACAGGACAAGGTGAAACAACAGCATACCGATCTTGTGTTGCAAATTACCCGACAGTTAGCACTGAATCTGCAGGGGTTTGATGCCATGCTGGACGGTCAGTTGGACGATCTGTTCAGCGCCCTGACTACAGAAGAGACGGCGCCACTGAAGAAAGTAGCGAAGCAGCTGGATAAAACCCTGCGTTCGTCTCAAAACCGGAAAACGCGTACCGCCGACGAAATACTGACGGCAGTTCGACGCTGGATCAGTGAGCTGAAATCGTTAACCTCTCAGGAACAGACGCTCAACGCCCTCGAAGTGACCCGCAATCTAAGTCAGGATTCGGTCCATCAGTATTATGAAGTGCCGTCAGTACTGTCGAATATCCTGCGCCTGCAGTCGGAAATTATGGATGGTCTGCACGAGGCCAGTCAGACAAACAGCATTCCGCCGGTTGATGAAGACACCCAGCTTATCATGCACCACATCGCCGGTGATTTACTGGAACTGCTCGATGGTTTGCACCTTACATCGTCTCACCGCCAACAGGCCGAAGCGCTGATCCAGCAACTGGAACAAGGTTTCAGCCTTGATAACCTGCCCGGTGTAATGCATAAAGTTGTACAACTGGTCAGCGACTGTAGCCGCAGCCTGAATGATGAATTTGAACGTTACCTGCTGGATATCAGCCGCCAACTGGCGGATATGCAGGAGCTGTTGATACGCAGTCATAAAGCCCAGCAATCGAACAACCTCAGTCAAATGCAGCTGAACGAAGAGATGCAAACTGAGGTGGATTCCATTAAGTCCGTCACTAAACGGGCCGCGAGTCTGAACCAGCTAAAACAGATGGTCACCTCGCAGGTAAGCCGCATTCAGGGGGCGGTTGATAACATCAAGGCCACCGAACAGCGCCGCCATCAGGAAGCTGAACGTCGACATCAACGTTTAACCGCGCAACTCAAAACAGTGGAAGCGGAAGCACAACAGACCATGGCCCGGGTTGAAGAGGAGCGTCTGCGTTCACGTATCGATCCCCTCACTAAGCTGCCTAACCGTACTGCCTACAACGAACGTATCGGACAGGAACTGGAAAAGTTTCGCACCTACGAGCGTCCCCTGTCCGTTGCGGTTTGTGATATCGATCACTTCAAAAAGGTCAACGATACCTACGGTCATCTTGCCGGAGACAAAGCGTTGCGTCTGCTCGCATCCGTCTTTATCGACAGCCTGCGTAACAGCGACTTTGTTGCCCGGTACGGCGGTGAAGAGTTTATTATTCTGATGCCATCGACCCCCTGTGAAGAAGCTGCTCGGGTGCTCGATAAACTACGTGCGGCAATCGCTGCCAGTCCGTTTAACTTTAAGGGTGTGCCGGTCCCGATTACCGTCTCGATGGGTGTCACAGAAGCGGGCATTGCCGATACTGCCGAAGAGCTATTCTCTAAAGCAGACAACCTGCTTTATCAGGCGAAGAAACAGGGACGTAACCGTTTATGTGCCGATTATTCTACGGAGAATCGAGTCAATACGGAGCTCGAAAGTAACAACTCGAACTAGCGTTCAAGAATTACTGACATATTTTATGTATCTGTGACAAACAACCGTATTAATACCCTTGCATTATGTGGGTTTGGGCAGATAATGATCAGTCCACACCATTAGATAATTTGTAACAGGGACCCGATACAGAAGAATGCTAAAGACACGAGAACCATCTCGATTTTTCGTTGGTATTCTGTATCTCTGCGTCTGGCTGTTATTGCTTGCGAACCTCCCTGCCCGCGCGGCCCAATCCGAGATCATCTTCACTGAAGAAGAGCAGGCTTTTATCCAGAAACACCCCATTATTCAGGTGGGCGGCGAGATGGATTGGGCACCGTGGGATTTTGTAGAAAACGGTCAGCACAAAGGGGTTGCCAGCGATTACCTGGACCTGATCTCTGCACGTACCGGACTCAAATTTAATGTCGTGACAGGCCACAGCTGGTCCACGCTGCTGTCAATGACTAACGAGAAGAAACTCGACCTGCTACCCGTGCTCTCATGGAGCGAAGCACGAGCGCGAACCCTCAATTACACTCAATCCTTTATGCGTATCCGTCACTTTGTGTTTGTCCGTAGTACGGTGGATACTATCAACAGCTATGATGATCTGAAGGGCAAAACCGTTGCGATCCCTCGCGGTTATTCCCTGATGGCCTCGATGGAAAAAAACTACCCTCTGATTCGTATCAAACCGGTATCCGATCTGCTGGAAGCGATTGATGCCGTCATTACGAACCGCGCCGATGCGGTCATCACCAGCACACCGATCATCAATTACTACCTGAAAGAAAATGACCTGTCTGGCTTAAAACCTGCGTTCCCCTCTTCTACAGGTATTAACGACATCCATATGGCGACCCGCCAGGATATGCCGCTGCTCCGCGACATCATCCAGAAAGCACTAGATAGCGTTGATGAGCTGACGCATAACGCGATTATGGCCAAGTGGGCGGGTATGAACAGCTTGATCCCACTACACAGCCCCGAACTGGAACTGAGCCGTCAGGAAAAGGCCTACCTGCGGGACAAAGGTCAGATTACCGCCTGTATTGATCCTAACTGGATGCCTTACGAAGGATTTATCAACGGTAAACACAGCGGTATGTCCGCGGACTATCTGGCGCATTTTTCCGAACTATTGAACATACCTATCCAGGTAATACCCAGCGGCTCCTGGAAACAGTCGTTGCTGTACGCTAAAAACCGACACTGCGATATCCTCCCGCTGGCCAGCAACCGTGAAGAAAGGCGTAGCTACCTGAACTTTTCAGCCGCGTACATTGAAACTTCGCTGGCGCTCGCCACCCGTAATGATGCCTGGTTCTACTCTGATTTCAGTGAAATACAGGGTGAAAAAATCGGTATTATTAGCGGCTACTCTCCGGGTGATGTCATCCGTAAGAAATATCCCAAGATAGAGTTGGTGGAACTGGCCAGTATTCAGGAAGGGTTAGAGCGGGTACGTCAGGGCGAACTGCTTGGTTTTCTCGATGCGCTACCGAGCCTGAGTTATCACATTCAGCAAGGCCATTACGGCCAGCTGAAGATCAGCGGAAAATTTGAGTACAACTGGAACGTGGGCGTTGCAGCACGTAACGATGAGCCTCTACTGGTGTCGGTCTTCAATAAAGTCATTGCGCATACGAGTGCGTCAACACATCAGAAAATCCGCAATAACTGGCTAGCGGTACGTTACGAAGAAGCCGTCGATTACAGCCTGTTATGGAAGTCCCTGTCGGTCTTTGTTGTGATTCTTTTCCTGATGGCGCTACGTTTCCGACAGATCGTTAAACATCGCAACGAGATCAGTCGAAAGAACGCTGAGCTGGCACTCATCAATTCGCAGCTCGAACAACAAACCGAAGCAGCGCGTCATATGGCATTCCATGACCTGCTCACGGGTTTACCTAACCGTTCTCAGCTACTGGAAAATCTCGACCATGCGATGAAGCTCGCGAAACGTCAGGAACGCAAACTGGCTGCGTTGTTTCTGGATCTGGACCGCTTTAAGTACATCAACGACTCGCTGGGTCACCATATCGGTGATGAATTGCTAAAAGAGGTTGCTGCGCGTGTCCAAGCACGTTTACGCAGCTCGGATACACTGGCACGACTCGGTGGGGATGAGTTTGTGATTCTGCTGGAATCGCTGGATGATGACAGTACACCGGCGAAAGTTGCACAAGATATTATCGATACACTGCAACAGCCGCTGGAAGTTGCCGGATACCATCTAAATATCAGCGCGAGTATCGGCATAGCCTTCTTCCCCGATGACGCCGAAGATATTCACAATCTGATTAAAAACGCAGACAACGCCATGTATCAGGCCAAGGAGTTGGGCCGCAACCGTTTCCGTTATTACACCCGCGCCTTGTCGGAGGAAACCGATAAACGTCTGCAGACCGAATCGGCCCTGCGTGAAGCCCTGCAGAAAGATCAGTTCCATATGGTGTTCCAACCCATCATCGACCTGAAATCGATGGAGGTCAGCCATGCTGAGGCCCTGATCCGCTGGGATCATCCAGAACTGGGGTTTGTCTCACCGGAATACTTCATCCCGATTGCCGAGGAAAACGGCCTGATCAATGACATCGGGCTCTGGGTGGCCCGCCAGGCCTGTCATGCTTATAAAGGCTGGCTGCTGGAAGGCCTGATCCTGAATTCAGTGGCGATCAATGTGTCCAGCGTACAGTTCAAAAAAGGGGACCTTGGTGGCCAAATCAGAGAGATTCTGGCAGAAGAGGGACTGGATGCGCGGGCGATTGAAATCGAGATCACCGAACGTTATCTGATGGATCAGACCGAACACACCATCAAACACCTGAGCGCACTCAAAGACGCCGGGCACCTGATCTCGGTGGATGACTTTGGCGTGGGCTATTCATCCATGAGTTATATGAAACGTCTGCCGCTGGATATTATCAAGATAGACCGCTCTTTTATCACGGATCTGGCCGATGATGAGAATGATCGTCAGATCTCCCAGGCGATCATCAGTTTGTCACACAGCCTTGGCTACCGTGTCACCGCTGAAGGTGTAGAAAACCCTGCTCAGCTCGCCTTTCTCGAACATTGTCGCTGCGATTTTGCCCAGGGTTATCTGTTCAGCCGCCCCGTCACCGAAGCGCAGTTTATCGAGACCGTGGCTGAGATTAACGAACGCCTGCGCAAACATAAACAGGGCTCGCCAGATCTGGCGATGTCATAAGGCCACAGACAAAAATCACACAAAAAAACCGCCCGAAGGCGGTTTTTTTAAAGAGCTTAGCGCGATGATTAACCGCCGAGATAAGCCTTCTGTACATCTTCATTGACCAGCAGGTCTGCACCGGAACCTTCCAGTACCACATGCCCATGCTCCAGTACGTAACCGCGATCTGCGATACGCAGTGCCTGGTTGGCGTTCTGCTCCACCAGAAAGATCGTCACACCTTCATCACGCAGCTTTTGAATGATGTCAAAAATCTGCTGAATGATAATTGGCGCCAGACCCAAGGATGGCTCATCCAGCAAGATCATACGTGGCTTGGACATCATCGCACGCCCAATCGCCAGCATCTGCTGTTCACCACCGGACATCGTGCCCGCGCGCTGACTGTAACGCTCACGCAAACGTGGAAACAGTTCCAGTACGTGTTCGATGGTTTCTGCCGCTTCCGCTTTGTCACGGAAATAACCGCCCATGGAAAGATTCTCTTCCACGGTCATACCACCGAAGACACGACGGCCTTCCGGTACAATCGCCAGACCTTTCTGCATGATCTTATTGGTCGGCACACCACTGATCTGCTCACCGTCAAAAGTGATCGTACCGGAGGTTGCCTGCGGATCACCACAGATCGTCATCATCAGGGTGGTTTTACCCGCACCGTTAGCACCAATCAGTGTAACAATTTCGCCCTGTTTAACTTCAACAGAGACATCGTGCAACGCCTGAATTGGCCCGTAGTGGGTATTCACATTATCGATGCGCAGCATCTTATTCCTCCCCCAGATACGCTTTGATCACGTCCGGATTGTTCTTCACTTCATCCGGCGTACCATTGGCCAGCGGTGCACCCTGCGCAATCACGTAGATATGATCGGAGATACCCATCACCAGCTTCATATCATGTTCGATCAGCAATACAGAGATCTCATGCTCATCGCGCAAACGTACGATCAGCTCATCCAGCTCTTTGGTTTCGTTCGGGTTCAGACCCGCAGCGGGTTCATCCAGCAACAGCAGTTCCGGCTGCGTCACCATGCAACGGGCGATCTCAAGACGACGCTGCTGACCGTACGCCAGGTTACCGGCTTCGCGGTTGGCAAACTCCAGCAGATCCATCTCTCTGAGCCAGTACACTGCACGGTCCATCGCTTCCTGTTCCTGACGACGATATGCCGCTGTTTTGAACAGGCCGGAGATCAGATCTGTTTTCAGGTGACGATGCTGAGCAACCAGCATGTTTTCAATCACCGTCATCTTGGAGAACAAACGCACGTGCTGGAAGGTACGTACCAGCCCCTTACGGGAGATCTGGAAATCCTTCATGCCGGCAACTTGTTCGCCGTTAAACACAACACTGCCGTCGGTTGGGATATAGAACCCGGACAGACAGTTAAAGACTGTCGTTTTACCTGCGCCATTCGGGCCGATAATCGACACGACCTGACGGTGTTTCACCGCCAGATCCACGTGATCGACCGCTACCAGACCGCCAAAGCGCATGGTCAGGCCGTTTACATCCAGCAATAGACTCATGTTTTTAACTCCAAATGCGGTCGTTTCATTGGTACCAGGCCTTCAGGACGCCAGCGCATCATGACAACCATCAGCAGTCCAAACAACAACATACGATATTCGGAGAATTCACGCGCCAGTTCCGGCAGGATGGTCATCACAATCGCGGCGAGAATAACACCCACCTGAGATCCCATACCCCCTAGAACAACGATCGCCAGAATGATGGCGGACTCAATAAAGATAAACGATTCTGGACTGATAAAGCCCTGTCGAGCGGAGAAGAATGCACCGGCAAAACCAGCAGTCGATGCACCGATGGTGAATGCCGACAGCTTGATCATGGTGCGGTTCAGCCCCAGAGAGCGACACGCGATCTCATCTTCACGCAGTGCTTCCCACGCACGACCGATTGGCATACGCATCAGGCGGTTGATCACATAGATCACAAAGCACACCAGAATGACGGCAATCAGATAGAGGAAAATCACCTTATAAGAACTGGAGTAATCGATACCAAAGAACTCATGAAAAGTGGTTGCCCCCTCCTCCTTGGCACGGCGGGTAAACTCCAGACCGAACAACGATGGCTTAGCAATACCGGAAATACCACTTGGGCCACCGGTGACTGAAGTCCAGTTGTTCAGCAGGATACGAATGATCTCACCGAACCCCAACGTCACAATCGCCAGATAGTCCCCGCGCAAACGTAATACCGGGAACCCAAGAAGGAAGCCAAAGAGCGCGGCCAAGCCTGCAGAGATCGGTAAACACGCCCAGAAGGACATGCCAAAGTACTGCGACAAGAGGGCATAGGTGTACGCACCCACGGCGTAGAACGCCACGAATCCCAAATCCAGAAGACCGGCCAGACCCACTACAATGTTCAAGCCCAGGCCGAGCATAATGTAGATCAGTGTTAGCGTTGCCAGATCGACAGAACCACGGGACACCATGAATGGCCATACCAGCATGATCACCAACAGGCCAGCCAGCAACCAGGGTTTCAGCATCGCACGCTTGCCTTCTTCCGGCAGCAACTTACCCAACTGAGGTTTTGGAACAGCCCCCAGGAAAGCGTCAACCTGCCCCGCAAACAGCTGAGACAAAAACACCAGACCGATACCGATACCGATCCAGGTCCATTGTGTTGCTGAAGCCCCTTCCACTTTTAGCGTAGTGCCTTCGGTATTCAGTGAAATACCGACCATCATGCAGGTCAGTATAAAGCCGATGCCCGAGGCAAAAATAGCGTTGTAGAATCTCTTCCTCATCATACTTTTTCCACCTCCGGTTTACCGAGAATACCGGATGGACGGAACAACAGAATCAGTACTAACAGGCCAAAGGAGACTACGTCTTTGTATTCTGACGGGAAGAACGCAGAGGTCATCGCCTCTGTTACACCCAGAATCAAACCACCCAGCATAGCGCCCGGAATAGAACCGATGCCACCGAGTACGGCTGCCGTAAAGGCTTTCAATCCTGCGATAAAACCAACATAAGGGTTCACTACACCGTAGTACAAACCCAGCAACAAACCCGCAATCGCAGCCAGTGCTGCACCGACGATAAAGGTCAACGCGATGATGCGGTTGGTATCAATACCCAGCAAGTTGGTCATCCCCAGATCTTCGGAGCACGCACGACAAGCACGTCCCATACGAGAGCGAGAGATAAACAGGGTCAGCAACACCATCACGAGTAACGTCGCGCTCCAGATCAGCAACTGCATATAGGAGAACGACACCTCAAACACCGACGGATCACCGAAGGTCCAACCACCTGTAATCTGTGGTGGCAACGCAACATCACGGGAGCTCTGTGACAGAGCAACATAGTTCTGGAGGAAGATGGACATGCCGATGGCAGAGATAAGAGGAATCAGACGGTTAGAGCCACGCAGCGGTCGATACGCGACACGCTCGATGGTCCAGCCGTAGGTACTGGCAATGACCACCGCGACAATGAGCGCGACGATCAAAATAACCGGCAAACTGATAAAGCCCATGCCAAGCAGACCGGCAATGACAATAAAAGAGATGTAAGAGCCGATCATATAAATTTCGCCGTGGGCGAAGTTGATCATGCCGATAATGCCATAAACCATGGTATAGCCAATGGCGATCAGGGCGTAAGTCGATCCTATCGTCAGCCCGTTAATCAGCTGTTGAATTACGTATAGACTGGTTTCGGTCATATTGTGTAACCCGAATAGAGGAACACCCCGTAACCGGATCGCGGCACGAGGTGTTCAGGTGTACTAGAGAAGGCGTTTACTTAGCTGGGGATTTAGTACCGTCAGCATGCCAGTCGTATACCACGAAGGAGAAGTCCTTCAGGTCACCTTTGGCATCGAACTCCAGCTTACCGGTCGTGGTATCGAAGCTGTTGCTGCGCAGGTGAGCAGCCAGAGCTTCAGGGTCTGACTTACCGGTCGCTTTCATTGACTCAGTCATGACCTGAACGGCAGAGTATGCTGGGAATACGAACGGACCTGTTGGGTCTTCGTTTTTCTCTTTAAACGCAGCAACCAGTGCTTGGTTGGCAGGATCCTGGTCAAAGCTCTGTGGCAAAGTGACCAGCAGACCTTCAGATGCTTCACCGGCAATCTTAGAGATATCCGCGTTACCAACACCTTCTGGACCCATGAATTTAGCGCTGAAGCCTTTTTCACGAGACTGACGCAGAATCAGACCCAGTTCAGGGTGGTAACCGCCGTAGTAAACGAAATCTACGTTGTTACGCTTCAGTTTTGCGATCAGTGCAGAGAAATCTTTATCGCCTGCCGTCACACCTTCAAACATCACGGGTTTAATGCCTGCTTCTTCAACAACGTTTTTCACCGCTGTTGCCAGACCTTCACCGTACTGCTGTTTGTCGTGAATGATTGCCATGTTTTTTGGCTTGATGGTGTTAACCACATAACGCGCAGCGAATGGGCCCTGCATGCTGTCCAGACCGATCGTACGGAAAATAGTCTGGTAACCTTTTTCAGTAATCGTCGGAGAGGTAGATGCTGCAGTAATCATCAGCACGCCTTCTTCTTCATAGATATCAGAAGCAGGTTCTGTAGAACTGGAGCACAGGTGACCGATGACGTGCTGGATATCGTCGTTAACGATTTTGTTCGCAACAGCTACCGCCTGTTTTGGATCACAAGCGTCATCGTAAATTACACCTTCCAGCGTATCGCCATTAATGCCGCCGGCTTTGTTGATCTGTTCGATGGCCATCAGCGCACCGATTTTCTGCATGTCGCCGTACTGAGCAACAGGACCCGTTACCGGACCTGCAATCGCGATCTTAATGGTATCAGCCTGAGCTGCGTTAATTGCACCTGCAAGGCAAATTGCTGAACTCAAAGTGAGAAGCTTTTTGTTAAAGCGTTTCATGGATGAGTAACCCCTTTTTATTTTTGTCTTAGAGCACTCCAGACTATGGCATCTGGGTACTTAATAATTGTTATACCCCGTTACAATAGCGTTCTATTGCAGCCAAAACAATCCATGTGTTTCATATAAGAAAACTCGAATAAACAAAGGAGATATTAGGACGAAGAGATGCACCCGTTTTGATGCTTATCAGGAAACAAAGCACTAGACCTTAGTGTGAGCAATATGTGTTCAATTATTCACCATCACGCTGCACCGATATCGCCCAACACGACCTATATACAGACCTCACTATCGGCTTCAGGCACCGTGGTTTGGGGAGTTAGTGACAAATCAGTTAACAACTCAATACTATGCGGTTTAGCGATCCCATACCCCTGAGCATAATCCACCCCCACCTCACGCAGACGGTCGGCGATTTCAGAATTTTCAACAAACTCCGCAATCGTCTTTTTCCCCATCAAGTGACCGATGTCATTAATACTACGCACCATCGCCATATCTACTTCATCATCCAATATATCTTTTACAAAAATCCCATCGATTTTTACAAAATCTACCGGCAAAGTTTTTAGATATCCGAACGACGACAGGCCACTGCCAAAATCATCTAATGCAAACCGACAGCCAATCTCTTTCATGGCATTAATAAACCGAACAGCATTCGCCAAATTGGAAATGGCGGCCGTTTCGGTTATTTCAAAACACATCTGTTGAGGATCAACCTTATATTCCTCAAGCAGGTTCCGCACACAGAACAACAATTCATCATCAGCAATAGACAGGCCGGATAAGTTAATCGAAAGGTTGAGATGTTTGTTCGGACTCTCCGCCAAAAATGCACAGACATTCTTAATAACCCAACGATCCAGCTTAGGTGACAACCCAAAGCGTTCAGCAGGCGGC
>NZ_JBFGYC010000074.1:0-10894 GCF_041587635.1 Pontibacterium sp.
CCCCGGCCAGACGGATGGTCAGACCCTCGACCTTGTCACCGTTCTCGTTGATCCACTGCTTGGCGGTATGGATCGCACGGCGGATGGTCTCGCCCTGATGGTCCTTGTAGTAGAACACCAGGTTAGCGATGCGCTCGTCGGTATCAACAAACTCTTTCAGCGCGCCCGGAATCGGGCTGGACATCATGTAGGTGAACATCAGACCACCCACATACATCTCGTCATTTGGAATTTGCGCCCAGCGCGGGTCATCGTTGTGCAGCAGGCGGTTGACCTGTTTCACCAGATCAGGAATACCTTTCGCACCGCCGACCTCCGGATCGAGCAACATGTGACGCTCCAGATCGGCCAGTGCATTCAGCACTTCGGGACGCTTGATGCCACCCTTCTTGTCGGTCTCTGCGACGATGTACAGCTCTTCCGATCCCGGGAAGCTGTCGTTCACCGCTTTCGAGCTGACGTTGTAGTCGTGGTTCTGATAGAGGATCGGGCTGCCCGGTTCGGACTCACCGATCACTACTTTTGAGCTGAAGTACCAGCCGCCTGCCAGCAGGAACGCCGCAAAGAACAGGGCGTTTTTAGCCGCACGTTCACCGCTGATGATGTTGGCGCAGGCGTAACCCACATTACGGAAGATGTTGTGCTTGATGTCGTGTTTCTTCGGCTTCGGCAACACGGACAGCAGCAGCGGCACCGCCAGCAACACGGTGACAATGATGGTCAGTGCCCACAGGGAGGCGTAGTGCGCCAGCTTGGTATTGAGTGGGATCGAACCGATCGCAATCAGCAGCAGACCGATCGCATCAGAAACGACGCCCAAGCTCCCCGGACGGAACAAACTCTCGAAGGTGGTGCGCGCGGCCAGATGATGATCCGCGTGGTCGTTCAGCTCCAGATAGTAACGCTCCACGATCTGAATCCCGTGCGACATGGCCCGCGCCGAGATCAGGAACGGAATTACCAGACCCAACGGGTCCAGGTTATACCCGAACAGGGATATGATGCCGATGCCCCAGATGGAGGAGACGATCACCGCACCCAGCGGGATCAGCACCCCGTAGGCTTTACGGAAATAGAAGATCAGCAGCGCGATCATGATCAGCGCGGTAAACAAGAAGATCTCGATGATCTGATCCAGGTACTGGTACGCCCAGCCCACCAGCATCGGCTGGCCGGTCACATGAATCTTGATCCCCGCAACGGCTTCATCAGCGCGCATCTTCTGGATCTCATCAAAGGTTTTCTCGTAGTCCAGCTGACCTTCGTTGAGCTGCGCCTTGATCAGCGCCATCTTCATATCCGGCGACACCAGCGGGCCGTACACACGAGGATCGGCGGTCACATCACCGCGCAGCTTATCCAGCGCGGCCGCATCCATCTCCCCGCCCTGAGGGTCGTAGTAGGACTTGGAATTGACGTTGCCTTCCGGGGTCATCCACACCTTACGCGAGTTACGGTGGGTCACACTCGACACGAGGTTGTGGTTGATGCCCGGAAGACTGTCCACCGCCAGCGTCATGCGGTGGATCTTGGCCAGCGCTTCATTGCTGAAGATATCGCCCTCTTCCACTTCGACCCCAACGATGATCACATTGGCGCCACCAAAGGAGGACTTAATCTCGTTGTGCAGCTCAATATACGGATGGCTCTGCGGCAACAGGTCCGCAAAGTCGGAGTACATCTTGACGCTGGGGATCTGGTAGGCGAAGAACAGGGTAATCGCCAGAATGATGCCCAGAATCGATTTAGGATGACGGAAGACCGACTCATCCAGGTTATGTAGAAAGTGCGTCGCCTTGTGAGCGCCTGCAGACTTTTTATCCATCAGACCAACCCCTTACTTCTGTGACAGTTGGGTAGCGCCGGAAGAGATATCCAGCGTGAAAAGAGAACCGGCACCGCCCGCAATCAGCAGCTCGTTGTTGCTGAGTTGAGTTGCTGCGCGCAGGTATACAGGCTTGCCGTGGGTTTTCACGCGCTGCCATTGATCACCGTTAAGCGTCAGGACGGTATTGTGATCACCGAAGGCGAACAGCTGCGAGCCCGCTTGTTGAAAACCATAAATAGGCGATTCGGTCGGGGTGGTTTGTTGTTGCCAGCTCATACCGCCGTCGGTGGTGTGCAGAATTTGACCACTCAGGCCGCCGACCCAGCCGGTGGTAGTCGATGTGAATACCGCACCCTGTGTATAAAAATCGTTGGGAATATATTCCGGAGGGTTCCAGTCCTGACCGCCGTTCTCACTTTTGGCCACGACACCGAATTCGCCGGTCGCGATCACCGTATTGTTATCCACAAACTGAATGCCAGTGAGCAGGGCGTCTTCATTCAGGCTGAAGGTATTCCAGCTTGTGCCCTGATCGCTGGAGTTAAGAATGGTAGAGAAACTGCCCACGACCCAGATGCTATTGTCGGGTGCACAGGTCAGTGCGAGCACATCTTCTTGCGTATCGATTGCACTGGACTGCCAGCTGCTTCCGTTATCGCTGCTGCGCCAAAGTGTTTTATCCAGACTCAGAGCGACGAAGCTCTGGTCAGGGCACTGTGTCACATCTACCAAAGCGGGCTTGTTGTTCAGCGTCTGGCGTTGCCATTGCTGCTCATTGATCGGGCTGGTCAGTACCAGTCCGTTATTACCCACCACAACCATCATCTGATCGTTGCTGGCCATGCTTTGAAACTGGTCGGTGCGGCGGATGGATTTGGATAACTCCTGCTCCACCTTCTCAAGGTTTAGCGGTGCTTCGCAACCGGCTAACGACAGGCTTAGTGCTGAAATCAGCAAGCCTGGTTTAACCGATAAGGCGATGAGCTTGTTTGTTTTTATAGATGCCATCGTCAATATCTCTTGGGTAATTCTAAAAGCTGTGTTGAACCTGTTGGGTGACTTTTAGAGTGTTAAAAAATGACTACAGATTAAGTCCCCTGTTTGGCGCTTTTGTATCGCGTCCACTGGCGTTGGTTGTTGAGATTAGTACGTACCAGCGGTGTGGTCACGCCAACTCGTGCAATATCTGTGTGCGCGAGTTGTCTGAGCTGATGATCCAGGCGTGCATCTGAGGCCGCCGGATCAACTTTTAATAGGTGTTGTACCACCGTTTTGCTGAGTAACAGAGGATGCCCTCCACGGCCTTGGTAACAAGGTTTGGCAATACGTTTGTTTTGCAGTGCGCGGCGAATACGGAACAGCACAGCGGGTGCCGGGACAGGATTATCCAGTGGCACCAGCAGCGTCTGTTGGCTGATAAAACCTTTCAGCGCCTGCTGCAGGGTGCTAAACGGCCCGCGTGCCGGATTGGGGTTATGTGTGTGCTGAGTCCCTGCTGCTTTGTTTAACAGCGGACGTGGACGAAACCCGGTGGCCAATACAATCCGGTTGAAGCCGGCACGGCGTAGCTGTTGGATCTGATATTCCAGCCAGCTGATTGGCTGTCCCGCACAGCTCAGTGTGCGCAGCCCTTTATGGATACGACCACTGCGGCTGGAACGACCACCGGCCAGAATAATAGCGGTACTCATGCCGATGCCTCGTGATGCATGTCAGGCTTTGTGGATAACTGTTGGCGCTCTCGAAGCTGCAACAACTCCGCCATGCAACTGACGGCAACCGCCATCGGTGCTTTGCCCATGTCCGGTAAGCCGATGGGCATATGTACGTTGCTATCATCGATCCCTTCATTATCGAGGCGATGGCGGAAACGAGTGGCTTTGGTTTTACTGCCAATCACGCCCAAATAGGCCAGATTCCAGCTGCTCATCTGTTGCAGCAGTTCGTAATCGAGCTTGTGGCTGTGAGTCATGATCAACACCGTGGTGTTGTGATCGGCCTGATCTAGGGAGTCCGCGAAGGCGGAAGGGCGTACGTTAACCTCGTCTGGAAACGCAGCCGGGTCTGCCCATTGCGGACGACCGTCAAATACACTGACGCGAAAATCCAATGCGCTCGCAAGGGGAGCCAGTGCGCGTGCGATATGACCGGCACCAAAGATCCATAATTGAGGAGCGTCTTTAGCTTTGCGCAGCAAGGTGCGATCGGCACCGGCGTTCAGACGTTCACTTTTGCCTCCGCTGATCACCTGCGGTTGCCAGCAAGAGGTATCGCCCAGCGATTGTTTACCCGCGGTGAAACCACCGACGAGCTGTAAACGGTCTTCGGTGTCGATCTGATAGATGCGTTGTGCCTGTTCGTTCATCAGCGCCTTCAGTGTCGGAGGCACCATCACCAAACGGGCTTCCACACGACCACCGCAGCACTGATCGGTATGGCAACCTAAGCCATGATCTATCGTCATGGTGCTGGCTGAAGGCAACTGTCCCGTTTCCTGCCAGCGCCACCAGCTCAGCTGTCCGGCCTGCATCAGTTTCCATTCCAGATTGCCACCGCCCACACTGCCGAGCCAGCGCCCGTTGCTGAGCAACAGCATCGAATCACCGGGTTGTGTTGGCGCAGAGCCTTTCACCGACGTGATCAACGCTTCCAGTACCGGGTAGGGTTGTTCGCCCAGTGGGTTGTGGAAGTGTTGCAGCGCTTCAACGTTTGTATTCATTGCGATCTCCTGTGGACATCAGGTGCCGGATTGGCTTCTGTGATGGACACCAATCCGGCTTGCTCAGCGAGTGGATCAGCTAAAGCTGAGTCCGTTTTCTTTGATCGCTTTCAGCACTTTCTCTGGGGTGATTGGTGCTTCCTTGAACTGTATACCCAACGCGTTGTAAACGGCGTTCGCAATCGCGCCCACCGGGCTGGTCAGGCCGGCTTCGCCGACACTTTTGGCACCGTAAGGCCCGTGTGGATCGGGATCTTCCACCAGAATCACCTTCATCTTCGGCATGTCGGACGAACCGTACATCTTGTAGTCGGTGAAGCTGCTGTTTAGCGCCAGACCTTTCTCGTCGTAATAGATCTCTTCGGTCAGGGCCATGCCGATACCTTGCTGTGCCCCACCCACCATCTGACCTTCGGCCATTGCTGGGTGTAAAGTACGACCGATGTCGTGGGTATGGACCAGTTCCAACAGATCGATCTCACCGGTTTCGGTATCGATCTCAACTTCTACAAAACAGGCGCCAAACGGTGGTGAGTTGTGCTTGGAGAAATGGCTGGAGAAACCAAAAATCTGCCCGGGCGCCCCTTCCGGTTCACCGGTTTCCGGATCCATGTAGTTATACACACCCAGATGGCAGATCTTCGCCACGGTGATGCTGTTCTCCGGGTTGTTCTTGGCAAAAATGGTTTTGCCTGCAAACTCCAGATTATCCACAGTGGTGTCGAGGTGACGCGTCGCCCGTTCCAGCAACTGCTTCTTCACATCATCACAGGCTTCCATGATGGCGTTACCACCCACATACGTGGTGCGGCTGGCATGGGAGCCGATATCGAAACCGTTGGCATCGGAATCACCGGTTTTCAGATGGACTTCGTCCATCTCCAGTCCCAATGCTTCAGCGGCGATCTGCTGCAACACGGTGTGGGAACCCTGACCCAGGTCAGAGCAGGCGACGGAGACAACGGCGCTGCCGTCTTCGTTCATCATCACCGTGCAGACGGTGTGCTCCAGCAGCATCGGCGTAGCACCAGAGGTGTGGTTCATCACTGACACGCCGATACCGCGACGTTTCACGCCGGTCTGGGTTTTCAGCTCGTCAGACTTCTTGTTCCACTCGATTGCCTCTGCACCCTGACGCAGACATTCGCTCAGCTGACAGGATGGATATTTCACACCGAAGCACCAGCCGTCGTCGCCCACCCCTTTGTGCCAGTCGAGACGCCATTGCACAGGATCAAGCTCGAGTTTGTTCAGCGCACGGTCGATCAGCTGTTCCAGTACGAAGTTCGTCTGTGGATTGCCGTAACCACGATAGGCACCGGCCGGGGCCTGGTTAGAGAAGTAAGACTCACCCTGATA
This sequence comes from Pontibacterium sp., assembly GCF_041587635.1. NCBI lineage: Bacteria > Pseudomonadati > Pseudomonadota > Gammaproteobacteria > Oceanospirillales > Oceanospirillaceae > Pontibacterium > Pontibacterium sp. The sequence continues at coordinate 5,907 of NZ_JBFGYC010000074.1, forward strand.
ACCCAGCGCACCAAATTTATACATGCCACTCAGCCATGCTCCTGTGGTGAAAGGGACACCGGATGCGTGGGTGAAGTAGGCACCGGTATTGGCTTTAAAACGTGCCTGACAGGCAACGGGAGTTCCGTCTTTCTTGAAACCCAGGCGCATCCAGTAATCACCGGCGTGACGGCTTTCGGAGATGATCCAGTCCTCCTCACGCAGCGTTTGAACCTTCACCGGACGCCCTGGTACTGCCAGCGCCATGGCACAAGTTTCAGGCTCGGAGATGATCCCCAGACGGGCACCAAAGCCGCCGCCGATGGTGGTGGAATGGATCTTCACCTTGGACATTGGCAGATCAAACAGGCGGGCGATCTTCAGATGGGTAATCTTCGGCATCTGACCGCTGCTCCAGCAGTTCAGACGACCACGGCCATCGACCTGTGCAATATAGGCATGCGGCTCCATCTGGCACTGTTTCTGTTTGTTGACGTAAAAACTGTCCTCAACAATCAGATCCGCCTCTTTCATTGCATTGTCTGCGTCACCCCAGCCGTAGCTGTTACCCGGGAACATCGCTTCCGGAAGCTGGAATGCCTGGTTGTTCGGCTTATCCGGATGCAGCTGCAATGCACCATCCGCCTCGGCTTCACTCGGCGTCATAAACACGTTCAGCGGTTCGTACTCCACAATCACCTTGGCAGCGGCACGTTCGGCTATCTCTTCTGAGGTAGCGATTACGCCGCATATTGCATCGCCCTGGTGACGGACATGACGGGTGAAGATGGTCTGATCCTTCAGATCGCCCAGCAGTTCGCCCACTTTGTCCGACACCATCTCGTCGCACGCGCCGGTGTTGTACGTGTTCTGTGTCACATCCTCGGGACCGAGTACTTTCACTACGCCCGGCAGTTTCAGCGCTTCGCTGAAGTCCAGACGTGTCACGCGAGCGTGGGCATAATCCATACAACGGACGATCTTGCCGTACAGCATGCCCTGCATCTTTAGGTCAGCGGCATAAATCGGCTGGCCGGTGACTTTCTCGTAGGCATCAACTTTAGGTACATTTTTTCCGATCACTGCAAACTGGCTCATGCGTTCACCCCCGCTTTTACTTCAACTGCGTTGTCCCACTTGGCATCCGTTTCAGGGAAGCTCTTTGCGGCTTGCTGTACGGCTTTAACAATGCTGTCGTAACCGGTGCAGCGGCAGATGTTGCCTTCAAGCTCCTTGCGGATCTCTTCTTCGGTTGGATTCGGGTTTTTACGCAGCAAACTGGTGCTTTTCACCACCATGCCCGGTGTGCAGTAACCACACTGAACGGCGGTCTGATCGATAAAGGCTTGCTGCACCGCATTGAGGCCATCAAATGCCAGACCGGCAGAGGTGGTGATGGAGCGGCCGTTCATGGTGGCGGCCAGCGCCATGCAGGAGCATAGACTGTCTTTGTCATCCACGATCACGGTGCATGCACCGCATTCGCCGGTACCACAGCCGTATTTGGTGTCGGTAAAGCCGAGCTGCTCACGCAGGGTGTCCAGCAGGGTTTGATGCACCGGCACGGTGAGATTCATCGCAGTGCCGTTGATGGTGAGTTGGATTGCGCGTTCTTTCATGATTTCTCCCTCTATCCCTTACTGGGCGGCCGTAGCGGCTTGTTCGATCAGACGTTTCATCACTACACCGGAGACCATCAGGCGGTACTCGGCGGTGGAGCGTTTGTCGTCAATGGGGGAGATCTCAGTCGGTACTATATCGGCTACGTGGGCCAGCAGTTCCGGGGTGATCTCTTCGCCGATCAGTAACTGTTCGGCTTTTGGCAAACGCAGGGTGGTCGGACCGACACAACCCATGGCCATGCGTGCAGCACGACAGACATTACCGTCCATATCGAGGCGTACGGCGCCATTCAGCTTGGCCAGGTCTTCGTTTACGCGGGTCATACGACGGAAAGCTGAACCGGTTTGCTGTTGTGGAGCATCAACGATGATCTCGACAACTAACTCATCAGACTGACGGGCGTTCTGGTTGTAACCGGTCCAGAAGTCTTCGATTGGCACTTCACGTTTACCGTTCTGACTTTGCAGAATAACGCGTGCACCCAGTGCCATCAGGGCACAGCTACAGTCTCCTGCCGGGCTGCCGCGTAAAACATTACCGATGACGGTGGCTGCGGTACGGATCTGAGGGGTGGCGAAAACCCAGGCTGCCTGCCACAGCGCTGGATATAAGTTTTGAATTTCCGGTGTTTCAAGAATCTGTGCCACCGTGGCGCGTGCACCAATGTGCAGTCCGCTGTCACGGTTAAAATCGATGTAATCGAGTCCACCCACTTCGGACATGGAAATCAACACTTCTGACTGGTGACGCACCTTCATTGCCACCACTAAATCGGTGCCTCCGGAAATCAGCTCTGCGCGATTCTGGTAGTGCGCCAACAGGTTGATTGCTTCCGATGTGCTTGTGGGCACCAGCAGATCAAACTCTGGCAAAATACGACTACTCATAGATCTACCTACCTGGTTTTTATTGTGTTTACTGAGGTATTCAGGTTGTTAGCGATGCCGCTCGGGTCTCGCATAATCCTGTAATTACAAGGGCAAGCAGAATGCCAACTCGAAATGTTTCTTTGTTTTCAATAGGTTAGGATGTTGTCTGAGTGTCGGTGAGGGAATTAGTGATGAAATCATCACTTTGTGAGTGAGCAAAACATTTATCATTTAATTACCCATGCAAGTTCAATTGAAATTGCATGAGATAGGCGGTAGGGTCGGTACTATACTGGCTGATAAGTAACCACAAATAGAGTCTTAGGGCCGATTGTTCTTTCTTGAACAAGCGGTCTACTATTTGGTGTAAAGTTCAACCATATGAACAAACGATTCTCCATCGGTGTAAAACCGGATGCTGAAGAACAACAATAAAAAAGCACGCAGTGAGGCAGTAGTTTTATGTTGAAGTCACAGGTGAGTAGTCAGACGCCGTTACCTGACTACAGTGATCTGCTCAAACGTATCCATTTTGATGAAGAGACCGGTCACATCTGGCTGGACGAAAGTCAGATGTTATTGCTGGATGCCACCGTATTCAGCGATATGCGTCGGGTGATGATTGAAACGCTGGGGCTGAACGGCGCCCGCGGAGTATTGACCCGTATCGGTTATCTGGGTGGCTACAAGATGGCCGACCTGGCCCGTAAAATACACCCGTCGACGTCTGATAAAGATGCGTTTGTTATCGGGCCTCAGCTCACAATGGTTACCGGTATGGCATCGGTGAACGTGTTGGCGTTGGATATGGATCTGGATAGCGGCGAGTTTTACGGTGAGTTTGAGATTTTGGGCAGTGTTGAATCGGATTCTTTTGTGGAAGACTTTGGTGAAACTGACGAGCCCATCTGCTGGCATCTGATCGGTTTCGCCAGCGGTTACACCAGCCATTTTATGGGACGTGAGATTATCTACCGTGAGGTGGAATGCAAAGCCAGTCATGGTGGTAATCGTTGCGTCATTATCGGTAAACCTGCCGAAGAGTGGGATGATTATCAGCTGGATGCTCAGTACTTTGAGCCACTGAATATCAAAGACCAGATGCTGGACCTGCAGGACCGGATCGTTGGGCTGCAGAAAAAGATCGAAGGTCAGGGTGAATCAGCTCAAGCCTGCGGCTCCGTGGGTGTTTCAGAACGTTTTCAATACGCCTGGACGATGGTGGAAAAAGCCGCCAACAGCCAGATTACCGTGTTGTTGCTTGGTGAAACCGGGGTGGGTAAAGAGATGTTTGCCCGCGGTTTACACCAGTGCAGTGACCGGGCGGATACGCCGTTTGTGGCGATCAACTGCGCAGCCATTCCCGCCAGCCTGATCGAGTCAGAGTTGTTTGGTGTGGAAGCCGGTGCATACACCGGCGCCAACCATTCCCGTGCCGGACACTTTGAGCGCGCCTGTGGCGGTACGCTTTTCCTTGATGAAGTGGGTGAATTGTCGCTGCAGGCGCAAGCGTCTTTGCTACGTGTATTGCAGGAAGCTGAAGTGGTACGGGTGGGCGGTAGCGAAGTGCATAAGGTGGATATCCGCCTTGTGGCAGCCACCAACGAGAATCTCGAAAAAGCGGTTGAAGAGGGGCGCTTTCGCGCAGATCTCTATTATCGCCTGAATGTGTATCCGATCACGATCCCGCCGCTGCGTGAGCGAGTGGAAGATATTCCGCTGCTGGCGGATCATTTCCTGAAGAAATACTCCGCCCAGTACGGCAAAAAGATCAAAGGTATCTCCGACAAAGCGATGTTGATGCTCAAATACCATCAGTGGCCGGGCAATGTGCGTGAGCTGGAGAATATGATCGAACGGGGGGTAATCCTTGCGGATAATAACAATGCGATTAACGTGTTTGATCTCTTTGTCAGCCCCGAGCCACCGAGCAGCGGTGGCGGGCGAAGTCTGAACAAACAACAGCAACAACGTATTGCCAGCAGTATTCAGAGTGAAGACTGGGCGAATGATCTGGTGGAATCCGGCATCGGTCTGGATATGGTTGAGAGTACGCTGATCAATAAAGCCATGTGCAAAGCCAACGGCAATGTAGCGCACGCCGCTCGTTTACTGGGGTTGTCGCGGCCTGCTCTGGCATACCGTCTGAAGAAAGATACTAAAGAGGGTAAGTCCAAAACTGACGCTGAGTGATACCTTAAGGTATTGTCCGTTTTGGGTTAAACCGGGGTAGAGGGAGTTCAACGCTTGAATAGGTTGAGCTTCTATCGACGAACGTATCTTTTAAATACTCGACTTGAAAATAGGGTAATTAATCGGGGCTTACTGCTTTGTGAGTTTTAAAGCGTTTCAGAATAACGGTTTCCAAGAGTGTGTCTTCAATATCAAAACCGACGAGACTGTAGATAAAACTGTGTAACTGCCTATTATTGAGCCAGCAATGGCTAAGGATAGGCAGTATGGACAAGCAACAACTTGAAGCCTTCGCACGCGAAGCCGCTAAATCGATCAAAACCG
>NZ_JBFGYC010000075.1:0-10847 GCF_041587635.1 Pontibacterium sp.
AAGCGATTTGAAGCCTGGCTGGGTGAGGAGATCAAAGTGATTGAGGAGAGTTGGCGTCGGTTTAGCCATATGCATCCCGAACCAACCCGATAAACGGGTGGCTCTGCATACACGATGGGTTAGATCTCAGGAGTGAATAAGGCGTCCTCTCTTTGAACCAAACGCTCCTCCGAGACCGCAGTATGAGCTATCTTTTTAGGTAACGTTCTTCGGTCAAGCCGCAGTCCTATCGCCGTTGTGAGCTTGGTGTATATCCACTCTTTCAGGAGACGCGCCATGACAGGCATATATTCAAGGCTTATACGTATTCCCCTGATTCTTTGTTGTCTCTATACATCTACGGCCCTCGCACAAGAGCAAAACTGGGCACTTACACTCTATCAAACAGTTCTAACTGATGACCCAATAGAAGATGTGTTGTTGGGACAGGCAGATTACGACAGCAACTTTCAGCTGACCGCCTTGGCGCTGAGCAAGACCATACCCGTTGATGATACCCGCTACGATCTGGAGTGGGAGTTGCAGGCAATTAAGCACACGCGCGGCCAGGACCATGAGGAATTTAATGCGTTGTTGGCAGCGCGATGGTACCCGTTACCTTGGGACGGTTATCTGAATACCGATGTTGCCGTTGGGTTGGGGTTATCGTATGCAAGCGAGTTGCCTGAGTTTGAGGTTGCAAATAAGGATGATGCAGAGGAGTTGCTGGCTTACATATTGGTGGAGTTTGAGTTCAAACCCCAAAGCTGGGAGAGCTGGAGTCTGGTGGTGCGAAGCCACCATCGTTCCGGCGTGTTTGGTCTGTTCAATGGTGTTGAGGGCGCGTCCAATTCATTAGGCTTGGGGGTGAAATACCGATTCTGACCGGGTGAAAGTGATTGAACTTTCGAGCCTTGGGGCGGGTTGTCCGCAAAATACTTGGTCAATCACCGGATAGATGGGCAATAATACGCGCCTTACTTTTTTACAGGTTCCGATATGCTCTCCTACCGTCACAGTTTTCACGCTGGCAATCACGCCGATGTTCTAAAACACACTGTTCAGGCTTTGATTATCGAAGCGCTGAAAGAGAAGGATAAACCCTTTGTTTATCACGATACCCATTCGGGCGGTGGTCGTTATGATCTGGCATCTGAGCATGCAGAAAAAACCGGCGAGAGCGTAGAAGGGATCGGTCGCTTGTGGGAAGAAACCTGCCCACCTGTAATGGCGCCGTATCTGAAAGCGGTGAAGGCGGTCAACCCGAACGGTCGTCTGCGTTATTACCCGGGCAGCCCGGCATTGGCGGGTGCGATGTGCCGTGAGCATGATCGTCTGGTATTAACCGAGTTGCACCCAAATGACTTCCCACGTTTGTTGCAAACTTTCCGTGGTGATCGTCGGGTGAAGATGTTCAACGAAGAAGGTTACCAACGCCTGAAGGCAAGCTTGCCACCCAAAGAGCGCCGGGGTGTGGTACTGATTGACCCGCCATATGAACAGAAATCCGAATACGCAGATCTTGTTCAGGGTATCCGTGAAGCGGCGAAACGTTGGGCGACGGGGACGTATGCGATCTGGTATCCGGTGGTGCAGCGGCATGAAGTGCGCTCACTGGAATCCAAGATGAAAGGCACCAACATCCGTAAGATTCTGCGGATTGAGATGTGTGTGCTGCCGGACAGCAAAGAGTATGGCATGACCGGATCAGGCATGATTGTGATCAACCCGCCGTGGAAGTTGGAACAGCAGATGAAAGAACTGCTGCCGTGGTTAACCGAAAAGCTGGGGCAGTCGCCTGAAGCAAGCTTCAAAGTTGATTGGTTGGTGCCCGAGTAAGGTTTCAGCCGTTTATCCGCAATGATCAGTTAGAGGGATGGAAATGATCGGGCAGTGTTTGTGCGAGGGTGTTCAGTTTCAGGTCGATGGTGACACGCCCAATTTTTATCAGTGTCACTGCTCAATGTGCCGCAAAGCGACGGGATCGTCGGCTAATGCGGCAACCTTTGTGAATGAGTCTGCATTTAGCTGGTTACAAGGGCAGGATCTGGTGCGTTCTTTTAAAAAAGACACCGGTTATCGTGCAGACTTTTGCAGTGTGTGCGGCAGCCCGGTCCCAAATCAGTTGCGGGGCACGGACAAGTATTGGATACCCGCAGGCCTTTTAGATGGGTTTGATGGCAGTGTGGTAGTCGCCCATCTGCATACCGCCTCCAAAGCGGAGTGGGATCAGATCGCAGGTGAGGGCCAGCACTATGATGAGATGCCTTCGCTGGATGAGCTGAATGGGCAGTTACAGCGCGACAGCTAAGGGATCGCGTGTAAGAGATAGAAAAATGGCCGGATAATCCGGCCATTTTTATGGGTGGGTGAAATCAGTCAGTGACGGTTTACATCTTACCCACAGAGAAGAAGTTGGTTTCACCGGAGCTGTCGTCGACACCGTCGTTGTCGGTAACCGCGTAACCTTTACCGGATGCATCCACTGTAAAGCCTTCGATCTTGTCGGTTACGTAGCCATTCAGTGCTTTCAGATCTGGAATAAAGTCACGTACCAGCTCTTTCTTCACAACCGGCAGCTCGCCACCCAGCGGTGCTGGTTTCAGCTCGCTCTGTTCAACCTTGTACAGACGTTTGATCTTAGCGTCTTCACCGATCTGGTTATCACGCTCGATGATGTAAACCTCATCGTCGTATGCAGTGATCTCAGACAGACCCACCCAGCCTTTGGTTGCGGCTTCAGTTGGGTAACGTACGGCGCCCCAGGTGTTGGTCTTCAGGTTGTAAGACACCAGTTTAACGGTGTTTTCCGGATCATCTTTCCACTGACGCTGAATCGCAATCCACAGAGAATCACCGATCAGCGTGATACCTTCAGCGCCGAAACGTTTTTCGTGCTTCAGCAAGGCGTCCGGGAAGTTGAGGGTACGATCGATCACACCGTTGGCATTTACGTGATAGATGGCGTGAGGCACCTTCTTCTTAGTTTTACCTTCAGACGCCAGCCAGAAACCCCCTTTGCCGTCTTGTGTAATCCCTTCCAGATCCAGCTTTTCTGCCGCTTTGCCATCACGCGTGACTGGCGTTGCTTTCACGATTTTTGCAGGCGTCTGGTTCGCATCGATGGTGAAGATGCTTGGCTGCTTGGAGTAGAAGCTGTCGTTGACCGCGTACAGCAGACCCGGTTTCTTCGCATCGGCTGTCATGCCGGACAGTGCACCCCAGCCAATCGGTTCGCCCACGTCGTTACGACCGGATTTGATCTGCGGGTATGCCGCTGCATCGTCATCCAGTTTGTACACCATCACGTGTGAACGTGGACCTTTGTCTTCAATCAGGTCTTTTTCGTTGGCGCTGACCAGCAGGTTACGGGATGGAATCGTTACTGCGGATTCAGGTGCAATGCCGGATGGCAGCAGCTGGACGAATTCTGGCGCAGCGCCGGTATCGCGGTATACACCAATGGCACCGCCACGTTCGGACAGGACAAAGATGTAGGTGTCTTTGCCGAAGGTGCCAATCGCCAGACCTTCAGGTTCGTTACCTTTCTTGCCGGAACGTTTCTCCGGGTAGTGACCGGCCATGATTATTTGATGTTCGAATGCTTCAGCGGATTCGTACAGGACACGGCCATCTTTATGGAAGATGGTGAAACCACGTGCACCGCCGTTAAAGTCGCCTTCATTGGCAGTTACGAAGCGATCGTTGTCCAGCCACTTCACCGAGTCCGGCTCACGCAGACGGTTTTCCTGCGTTTTGTTGAAGGTCAGGGTGCGGTCTTTTTTCAGATCGACGTTTTTCAGATCAACTGAACCGGCAGAGAAGTGGTTGATCACTTTGGCCGTCTTCGCATCAACCACCACCAGATGGTTGTTTTCCTGCAAGGTCACAACGATTTCGTTGTTGTCGTTGAAATCGACAAACTCCGGTTCCGGGTCATCGGCGCCAATTTCTGCCAGACCGGTCATCTCAACACGGCGCATATCGTCGCAATCCGGCTTGCCATCTTCCAGCGGTGCAATCAGGAGGAAACCGGCAGGCAGCTGTGGCAGTTCGCCTTCGTTCAGGTCTTCGTCACGTTCGTTTTCGATCGCCACCGCAACATATTTACCGTCTTTGGATACGGCGATAGAGTCTGGTTGTCCGCCCAGATCACAACGCTTTTCGATCTCCTTGTCGTCCAGATCAATGGCCGCCAAAAAACCGGTTGGCGTTACATAGCTGGTGGATGTGTTCACACCGGTCAGGACGTAGTCGTCTGCAATTGCAACCGAGGTAGGCTCACCTTCCAGTTTCAGGTGGCCCGCAGGCTTAGGCGCGTCAGCATCGCTGATATCCACGAAACCCAAACCTTCGAGTGGGCTGTCCGAGTACACCAGTGTTTTACCATCTTCCGATACAGCAATAATTTCTGCAGAGGTCTCTTGCTGACGCTCAACGCCTGCAGGTAGGTTTTTTGCTGTTGAGAAGCTCGCAATTCGGTTAAACGCATCAGCCTGAGCGCCTGTTGCAACGGCTGCGACCATCACTGCCAGTGCACTGCGGCGGAATGTACGATCAAACATCGGGTGGTCTCCGTGAATACCATCAATATGAAAGGGGCCTTAAAACTAGCCGCCGCATATGACGGCGCTGTTACTTGCACGCTGAAAGGTCGAAATTTATGAATGTTCTTTCATCAGGGGCTCTAGCAAATCAGAGGGTATTTACACAACTTAACCCCCTCTTTACGCATCTTAGTTAAGATCGAAACTAAAATGGCATCTTTGTTCAATGTTAAGGATAGAGACGATGAGTGTGCAGAATACGCTGGCGCTGCGCCGATGGGCAACGCCGCTGACCATTGTGACATCGGTGCTGGTGGGTATCTCCGGTGTAATGATGTTTTTCCATTTGGGTGAAGGGCTGATCAAAGGGATGCACGAATGGATAGGTCTGCTGATGGTAGCAGCGGTTGTCACGCATATCGTGGTGCACGTAAAGCCGTTTAAGCGTCACTTTTCTCAGCGTGCGGCGCTGTCCGTTATGTTTGCCGTGTTGTTGGTCAGCGGATCATTACTGGATTTTGGAGATGGTGGTAGCCCGATGATGGCGGTTATCCACAGTGTCGAAGGCGCACCGATTACCTCGCTGGCGGAGTTGCAGCAGGTCAGTACTCAAGTGCTGATTGATAAACTGGCGGCCGCGGGTTTTACGACTGTGTCTGAGGATATGTCCTTAAACCAAATTGCTGAGCAAAGTCAGGCGCATCCAAAAGAGCTGCTCGGGATTGTATTTTCAAAGTAAAACACTGGGTTTATTTTCGGCGGGCTATTGAGGCCTCGGCTAGAATTTAAAAAGCATCGCTTTCAGATAGTCGCTCGTCGTCAACAAAGGTCAGGTGGTGCCCCTGATCTTTTGAGCCATATGGGCGGTGCAGTTCATGGCAGTATCCTTTTCAACTGCAATCCTGCCAGCTTGACGTGGTTCACCGCTCAGGTTGAAGGGAGGTTTAATCATGACAGAGATAAAGGCACGATCACTGAGTGGTGAACTCGTCACCCTCAGTGGTGAAAGACTAGAAACACTTCAAACACAGATTCGAGGGGAGGTTATCGGGACAGATCATGCGCAATATGATGATGCGCGTCAGATCTGGAATGCGATGATCGACCGCCATCCCGCAATGATTATTCGATGTACCGGCACGGCAGATGTTGTGCAGGCGGTGCGTTTTGCGCGTGAACAAAATTTGCTGATATCCGTCAGGGGGGCCGGTCATAACATTGCCGGGAACTCGCTCTGCGACGAAGCCGTGCTGATTGATCTCAGCGCAATCAACTACGTGCGGGTTGATCCGGAGCAAGGTGTACTCATCGCAGGTCCCGGTGCAACCTTGGGCGATGTCGATCATGAGGCACAGCAGTATGGCCTGGCGGTGCCCGTCGGCATCAATTCTACGACCGGGGTGGGTGGCTTAACGCTCGGGGGCGGATTTGGCTGGATCAGCCGTTCGCACGGCCTCTCCATCGATAATCTCCTCAGCGCTGAGGTGGTGACCGCGGCTGGCGAGCGGCTAAAGTGTGATGCCAGTCATCATCCAGATCTTTTTTGGGCGATTCGAGGCGGTGGCGGTAATTTCGGTATCGTCACGTCGTTTGAGTTCCGGATGCATCCGGTGGGGCCGATGGTGATGTCTGGGCCTGCGGTCTATCCGTTTGATCAGGCATTTTCCGTGCTGCAGGCCTATCGGGCCTTCTGTGAAAAAAGCCCGGATGAGTTAACCACGTGGGCGGTGATCCGTGATGCGCCTCCCTTGCCGTTTCTTGATGCCCAATATCACGGGCAGCGGGTTTTGATCATTGTGGCGCTCTATAACGGTCCGATGGATGAGGGTGAGAAATTGATCGCTCCGTTACGGCGTTTGGGGCAACCCATTGCAGATGGGTTTGCGCCACATCCTTTTGTTGCGTTCCAGCAGGCCTTTGATCCATTGCTCACCCCGGGGAGTCGCAACTACTGGAAGTCCCACAACTTTGCTGCGCTCGGTGATGAATTGATCGAAACGCTGGTGGACTATGGGGGGAAACTGCCCAGTCCAGAATCAGAGATCTTTGTCGCTCAGTTGGGTGGTGCGATCAATCGGGTCGCTTCAGATGCTACGGCCTACCCTCATCGGGATGTCGAATACGTGATGAACGTGCATACCCGGTGGGATGACACCCATCAGGACCGTGATTGTATTGGATGGGCACGTGAGTTTTTTGATGCCACTAAACGCTTCGCGACCGGCGGGGTCTACGTGAACTTTATCAGTGAAGATGAAGAGCGGGTTGATGGCGCCTACGGCGAGAACTATGCCCGTCTGGCAAAGGTTAAATCAGACTATGATCCGGACAACTTCTTCCGTGTAAACCAGAATATCAGGCCGGGATAATGGGCTGATTCACGTCTCTATCTATGTGATCGGCCGGAAAACTCACGGTCGGTCACATACCCCCCAACATATCGCGAAAGCTGTTTACACATGACAGTTCTGTCACAATCTTGTGAAACTTGTTTGTTATAACTGTGAGCCTTGTCTGGCGAAATGGTCTGGTCTGAGTTTGTCTTATGCATTCGATATCTTGGTTGTCCCTAAGTTGGTGTCTGATCCCGGTGGTTCTGATCAGTACGGTATATTTTTATTGGAATGGAAAACCCTCCGAAGTGCTGCTGTCCGCTGCGCGTATGGCGTTGCAACTGGTGGCGGTGGGCTATGTACTGGTGGTGTTGTTTGAGCAACCCTCACCCTGGATTACCGGGCTGGTGCTAACGGTGATGATTTCCGCAGCATCCTGGATTGCAATCCGGCCGGTCAGGCATCAGCCGGGATTTCTGCGGCCCGCATTTATCGCGCTCTTGGTTGCGGTAGGATTTCATCTGGTGATTGCGCTGAAGTTAGTACTGGGTGTGGAAACCTGGTATGAACCGAGTGTGATGATACCGCTGGCGGGCATGTTCTTCGCGAACAGCATGAATGCGATCAGCCTGGCTGCAGAACGTTATTATTCTGGCCTGCGCGAAGGCAAAGATGAAGATGCAGCGCGGATGGCGGCGTTCCATGCCGCGATGATCCCACAAGTGAACAGTTTGTTGGCGGTGGGGCTGGTGGCGTTGCCGGGCATGATGACCGGTCAGATTCTATCCGGTGTATCACCGCTGATTGCGGTGCGCTATCAGATCATGATTATGACGATGGCGTTAGGCGCCAGTGGTTTGGGTGCCGCGCTGATGCTTTGGCAGTTAGGGCGTAACAAGATCAGTGTAAGTATCAAGCAAGCCGTAGGTCGCTAACTATGAGCGAACGACCTGTCCGCGATACATTCTGACGGACTTGCTTCGGGTTGACTGAGAGGGTGTTTCCTCTTGGATCACTTTCGTTATCTTTTGGCCTCGATACACCTGCGTAACTGTACGTGTTTTGGGGATGGATTCTGGGGCGGTGATCTCGATTGGTTTGCCGGGGTCATGGTCACTAGTCGGTGGGATAGGTAGATTCTCTATGCCAACCGATTCGGGGGAATCTGATGCTGGAGATGTGTTGGGGGCTTCAACGGCTAACGCTTCAGTGCTTGGCGGATCGGCTAGATCTTGCAGATAGTATTGAAAACCAAGTTGATCCAGCAGGGTGGTTGCATCATCGGGCAGCAGCGTTTCCGGGATAGGGAATATCAGATCGGGCGTGTAGGAGTATCGGGCATTGTCGAGCAAGGACAGGGCTGATAATGCCTGAAAGTTATATTCGCCCCCATAGGCTGCACCGATCAGATGCCCCCGATGAATGACCAGTTGACCCGAGCGGTTTTCCTTTGTCGCGATAAACACTGTGCCGGTGTTTCCAGCGTGGCAATGCTCAAAGAGTTCCAGCCACAAGGAGTAGAGAGGGGAGTCTTTACGTATACCAACTTTCATATCCACGGTGATACCTCTTTGAGCAACGTGCTTAGGCACAGGGGTTGGGGAATCAGGCCATTTGAACCTTGAAGCGGTGTGCAGACTTGGTCCGCGTCCACATCCAAATCGGATAGCGACAGGCCGAGGTTGTGTTGCTCAGCCACGATGTTATCTACCACCAGAATCTTTTTTGTCATCTCCGTTCCTCTGTTGAATCCCTGTTAGGACAAGGCAAGTTTCAGGCCATTTCGACCAGTGCCTTGTGAAGGATGTGTATGTGGAGGATTGAACGAGCCCGGTGGGGAATGCATCGTGATCAGTGCACACTTGTGGAAGTGTGATAGAGGTGTCTGATCTGTATTGGTGCGCGGATTATGGAAAAGGTGTTTGTCATACCTTGTCGCGAGAGCTATCAAAGGCGTTGTAAGGGTCCCGGCCTGTGACATCCATATCGGTGGCCGGGAGAGGTGGTACTCGTGGAATAAACGGGGTGGAAGAATCAGACGACAAGATCGACTTGCTGAACGGTGCCGGAACTACCATCTTCCCTTAGGAAAAAGCTGGAGCTACGGACAACGCCCTGCAGTTCGTTATCATCGTTTTTAATCTCAAACGGGGTCTGTACAGCGCCTAGATAGATGGCCCCAATCTCTTTATCGGCGAGGGAAAAGTATTGATCGTCGCCGCTGCTGGTTTTGACCCAGATTTTCAGTTCGGTATACGCGGCGTCGCCTTCATCAATAAAGCCGTTGCCGTCATCATCGTAGGCACGCAGATCCGCAAAGCCATTGCCGCTCTGGGTGCCAAATAACTCGTTGCCATTATTTACGCGGCCATCACCGTTATGGTCCATTGTCAGAAAGCCGCTGCCTGCACCGGTAAAGCTGATCTGATCCTGTTTGCCGTCTGAATTGATATCCAGTCCGAATTTCTCGTTGGTCAGGTCTGCGGCAGGCGCGTTGAAATTGATGACCAGGGGATCTTGCAGCTGTGCGCCAGCGGTGATGGTAGTGGATTCACGGGTGGAGAAACTGTGGCTCATCTCCATCATCAGATCGATGTTGATCGTCTGACCGTCAGCCGTATGAATTTCACCTTGGGCGCTATAGGACGTGCGCTCGAACTCGCTGTAGGTCACGGTGTGCTGGTAGCGCATCCCCACTTCTTCGCCAACACGAGGCGGCTGGAAATTCTCCAGATCAATACTGAAATCCATGGTTTGTACAGCGCCGACCTGAACCTGATTCGCTTGTGCGAAGCCTTCGCTCAGCGCGCGCCCATCGGTCAGTTCAATCGGTTTGCCGGTAATGCTGGAGAGAATCGCAGCCGTCAGCTTTAGGTTCGGATCAGTCATCTCCGGCATTGGCGGAGACTCTGCTGGCAGCAGTCGATCGATCAGGGTGATTGGGCGCGGTGTCTGTGATTCAGTCAGGTCTATCACCGGCCCGTTAAACCCGAGCTGACTCAGAGGCTGTCGCGATGACTGGCTGCTGCTCCAGCTTTGATTGTTGCTGAACTGGCTCTGATGGGTTGTGACCTGCATATTGCCAAGGCCTTTAGCAAGCTCGAGTGCTTCTTCGGAGAGACTGGTTTTGTCTCCGGCAGCGACGTGCTGGGACTGGACGGATCCATCCTGCTGGAAACGCTGCACTTCGAGGCTTTCATATTCCGTATGTGTCTGCTCTTTGGCGTGGCTGGTGCCGAAGCTGACATTGCTATTGGCGATAATCATTCTGCCGTTCCCTGATTTGATGTTTATAGGGTATCGGCGACCTGTGGTGGTTTTTTAGTCAGTTATACGTGAAGAATACTCATGTTAAACATAGGGGGAGTGTCTTGCGCCTGAATATAAAAGGGGTTACTGCACAGTGGAGGTTAAGCTTGATAATTGTTTCAACGAGGGAAGGAGGACTTTACCGGTCCCATCCCTCGTTGAGTTGTTTGAGTGTCAGCCTGCTTCTTGTGTGGGTTGATGATTGGCGATCAGCTCTGTCTGCTGGCGGTTGGGTAGCGGTGCATAGTGGCTTAACGCCATTGTGAACTGACCCTCGCCACCGGTCAGTGCTTTGAGTCGTGATTGGTATCCGTCCATCTCTGAGAGCGGAAGCTGTGCGCTGATTTCGACCTGCTGCTGCGGTAATACCGCGGTGCCGTTGATCAGGCCACGCTTGGCGGAGATATCCCCGGTAATGTCGCCCACATTGCTGCTGGGTGTGATGATATTCACATCCACAATCGGTTCCAGCAGGATGGGCTGTGCTTGATGAATCGCATCGAGAAAGGCCTTTTTACCGGCCGCAACAAACGCAATCTCTTTCGAATCGACCGAATGGTGTTTGCCGTCGTAGACCGTCACTTCAATGTCCTGCAGGGGAAACCCTGCGAGGGCGCCGCTACCGAGTACTTGCCGCACGCCTTTTTCGACCGCAGGGATAAATTGTCCGGGAATAGCC
>NZ_JBFGYC010000076.1:0-10847 GCF_041587635.1 Pontibacterium sp.
ATCAGGTCGGTCCGGGGTGTGGAATTGTACTGATTCCCATGGTCCTCCGTGGGAATCCATACAGCTGTCGTAACCGTTCCCGCAAGGTGAGTAGGTCTAAGTTCCCACACGGGAGCGTGGGAACGAGTGATGTGGTCTGTCCGTGGTGTGACGGGCAGCCGTGATCGGCTTCTCGTTACTTTTTCTCGAGTGCCAGGTAGTTGTCGATCCCCTTGATCTGATCTTCCGGGTGGTGGTTCACATAGAGCACCGAGGTTTCGCTGCCGGCACAGATCTTCTCGATCAGCGCCAATACCAGCTGACGGTTCATATCATCCAGACCCAGACACGGCTCATCGAGGATCAGCAATGGTGGGTGTTTAACCATCGCACGGGCGATCAGCAGCAGGCGCTGGTCACCGTAGGACAGCTTGTTGAAGGGTGTATCCGCGCGATCGGTCATGCCCAGCAGGGCCAGCCACTCGTCAGCGATCTGCTTCTGCTTGTCGGTGGCTTTGGTGTACAGACCGATGCTGTCGTAGAAGCCGGAGATAATCACATTGCGCAGGCCGGTGCCCACTTTGTATTCCCACTGCAGGGCGGTGGAGACGTAGCCGATAAACTGTTTGATCTGCCAGATGCTTTCGCCGCTGCCGCGCTTGAAGCCAAAGACAAAAATGTCGTTTACATAACACTGTGGGTGGTCGCCGGTGATCAGTGACAGCAGGCCGGTTTTGCCGCTGCCGTTCGGGCCACTCAGCTGCCAGTGCTGGTTGCGTTCGATGGTCCAGTCCAGTGAATCGATAATACGGTGGCCATCATAGGTGATATTGATGCTGCTCAGGCGTACCAACGGTTGTGTTGGATCCAGACGTGGGATGTCATTCTCAGGATCGGCTGCTGGGACGGCTAGATCGGTGGTTTTCAGGTGTAGCAGTTTGTACAGCTCGTTGTAAGCATCGCTGTTGTTGCGATCGATCTGGTGCTGCAGGCGGCCATGATCGACATACGCGATATGAGTGATGAAATCCGGGAACTCATCGAAACGGTTAAGCACCAGTACCATCGGCACGGTTTCAACCAGTGTTGCCAGATACTGTTGCAGCATCTCCAGCGTGTGGGCATCAAGACCGTCGAAGGGTTCGTCCAGTATCAGCAGGTCCGGTTCGCTGGCCAGCGCGCGGATCAGCATCACTTTGCGGGATTCGCCCGTGGAGAGTTTGCGGAAGGAACGATCAACCAGGGTGTCCAGCTTAAACATCGTTACCAGCTGATTCACCAGCTCAGGGTTACGACCGTCTTCACTGAGAATCTCGTGGACCGGGGTACCTTCAGAGATAACGTCCATAATGTCGGCGTCATCTTTTTTACGTTCGCGTTCAATCAGCTCGGCCTGTGCCTCAAAGGAGACCAGACCCACTTTTGCGGGAACGCCTTCCAGAGAACCGGAAACATGCTCACCGGCACCGGCGAGAATGGCTGCTAAAGCCGATTTACCCGAACCGTTCGCACCGGTAATGACCCAGTGCTGGCTATCATCGAGCTGCCAGTTGATCTCATCCAGTTGAAAGCGGTCATCAAAATTTACGGTCAGGTTGTCCAGACGAATGTTCATAGGTATCGGTTATCCGGCATTAGGGAAGGTGCGAATAAGTCCCGTCAGTGCTCTGCAAGCCCTTAAGCCTGTAGGTGCAAGGCGCAGTTTGCAGTTAATGGCCTTAGTCCTTAACAAAAACTGCAACACCGCAGATGCAGGCTTAAGGGCTTGCCCTGCGGGGCTTTCGGGAAAATTCACACTCGGTGTCAGCACTTCTAGTAAGGTCCAGACATTACTGCAAAGTGCTTCCTTGATTGTGAACCTTCCCGAAAGCCAGAGCGCCTACAGGACTTGTTCGTACCTTCCTTCGCTTAAATAGGGTGTTGCGTTAGAGGCTTTGCGAAAAGAAAGCTAAAAAAAAGGCCAGGAGGTTAGTCCCGGCCTTCTATTACCTGTAACAGGTTACAGGTGAGATCGAAATCAAACGATCTTCTTCATGTCAGCCATGTGGCCACGCAGGGTAGTACCGATCGCTTCAACCGGGTGAGCGCGCAGTGCAGCGTTCACTTCGATCAGGCGAGCGTTGTCTACGCCAGTGTCTTCCAGGTCCAGACCTTTACCGATCACGTCGGTTTTGATGTCCTTCATGAAGTCAGCCAGCAGAGGCAGACACGCGTGGTTGTACAGGTAGCAACCGTATTCAGCTGTATCGGAGATAGTCGCGTTCATCTCGTACAGTTTCTTACGTGCGATAGTGTTCGCGATCAGCGGAGTTTCGTGCAGAGACTCGTAGTATGCAGAGTCAGCGATGATGCCAGCAGCGGTCATCGTTTCGAATGCCAGCTCAACACCTGCTTTAACCATAGCAACCATCAGGATGCCGTTGTCGAAGTATTCCTGCTCGGAGATTTCTACATCGCCCGCTGGAGTTTTCTCGAAAGCGGTTTCAGCAGTTTCTGCGCGCCAGCCCAGCAGGTTAACGTCGTCGTTAGCCCAGTCTTCCATCATAACGCGGGAGAAAGTGCCATCGATGATGTCGTCCTGGTGCTTGTTGTACAGCGGACGCATGATAACTTTCAGCTCTTCAGCCAGATCGAATGCTTTGATCTTAGCTGGGTTAGACAGGCGATCCAGCATGTTGGTCACGCCGCCGTATTTCAGTGCTTCAGTGATGGTTTCCCAACCGTACTGAATCAGCTTGGATGCGTAACCAGGCTCGATACCTTCTTCAACCATCTTGTCGAAGCACAGCAGGGAACCGGTCTGCAGCATACCGCACAGGATAGTCTGCTCACCCATCAGGTCGGATTTAACTTCAGCGATGAAAGAGGACATCAGAACGCCCGCTTTGTGACCGCCAGTACCAACAGCGTATGCCTTAGCCAGTGCCAGACCTTCGCCTTTAGGGTCGTTGTCTTCGTGAACAGCGATCAGCGTTGGTACACCGAAGCCACGTACGTATTCGTTACGTACTTCAGAACCTGGGCACTTAGGTGCAACCATGATGACAGTCAGGTCGTCACGGATCTGCATGCCTTCTTCAACGATGTTGAAACCGTGAGAGTAAGACAGGCAAGCGCCTTCTTTCATCAACGGCATTACAGCGTTTACAACAGACGTGTGCTGCTTATCAGGCGTCAGGTTCAGAACCACGTCAGCTGTTGGGATCAGCTCTTCGTAAGTACCTACAACAAAACCGTTTTCAGTCGCGTTTTTCCAAGACTGACGCTTTTCAGCAATAGCCGCTTCACGCAGCGCGTAAGAAACGTCGCAACCGCTGTCACGCAGGTTCATGCCCTGAGCCAGACCCTGTGCACCACAACCGATAACAACCATTTTTTTGCCTTTCAGCGCTTCTACGCCGTCAGGGAATTCAGAAATGTCCATGAAGCGACATTTAGCCAGTTGTTCCAGCTGCTCGCGCAGTGGCAGGGTGTTGAAGTAGTTATTCGACATAGCTGAATATTTCCATCTAAATTGGTGAGTGTTCGCCTATGTGGCGGCCACACGAAATTCATAATATTTCTGACGGGGTGATTATGCCCGGCACAGAATACAAGGCAAGCCCATCAGTTAATGACGCTACTGTATCGCAACCTGAGTCTTGCGTATATTGAGATATAATCATTACTGTATTGCGGGATATGCAATAAATAATTCATCGAACAATGATGGCCTGATAAAGCAGAGATATCTCGTCATTCATGTAGGCGTTTCTATATGAGCAGTTACTCTCACGTTGATAGCTATGCGCTGCTATACGACTGTATTACGAGTCCAATGAGCAATCTGCAACAACATAGAGTAGCTATCAAAGAGCAGCGTTTTTACTTCCCGGTTGTTGATTCTTCTAAGGGGTAATTGTGATGACAAAACAGGTACAGCATTTGACGTGCTCTGGATGCCCCTGTGTATAACAGGTCTTGTCTCCGAGCAAACGCATTATCGCCCAAATCACATAGTAGAATTACAGGTGCCTCCAATCCTTTGTACGCCATAATACTTTCAAGCTGTATTCCCTGATAGCGCGGAACCTCTGTTAACTCCTTTAGTTGGGATCGCTGAGGATTATATGGGGTCAGCAGTACAATCTGATTTGCGGTGATTCCTTCTGCAAGGAGCTTATCTAAGGTCTCAATGACCTGGTCTTTTTGCTCTTGGTAAGTACTCCAGCGTTGAGTAACGGGAGGAACGCCTGCCGGTAATCCTTGTTTTGGCGCTGCCGCATACTCGTTTTGTATACGTAACCAACTCGCAATATTGAAGGTATTACGGCAATTTTCACTTAAGACGACAGGTGGGCAGGCCAGCGGCAGTTGAACGTCTTCAGTAAAGAGTGTTTGCTGGGGATCATAAAACAGATAAAAGATGCTTTCGGGCTTGCGCAGTTCTTCAATTGGTAACCACCAATGGGCTTCAAAGTCTTGGGCTTCGTCTACCAAAATAGCATCAAAATGTTGGAGTCCCGCTTGTGATATTGCTTCCATCAGTAATTCAGGGGCTTGATCGCGATAAAAATCCTCGGGGGACTTAGTCGATGGCAGGTCTTCCAGATGAGCTTGTTGCGCTCCCCACCTGCATAATTCATGGAACGAAAACACTTGGATACCGGGAAGCTTTCCTGTGAGTTGGGCAAGCTGCTTTGCAAGCTTGATGTTGAAACACAGGATGAGTGTTTGTTTACCCTCATGGGAAAGGCGTCGGGCCTTTTCAACTAGCAACAGAGTCTTACCGGTCCCCGCTCCTCCTTGAATAACCGCTTCTCGATGTTGTTGAAGCAAATCCAGTAATTGAAATTGTTGCTCGGTCAAACGTACGAGGCATGCCTCGCTGTCCTGTATCGACAACGCTTGATCCGGGACCAAACGGAACATTGGCGCCAACACACGAGAACGAATCAACTTGCTCTGTTCTGGTGGTAGTTCCCTAGAACCGGCCCAATGACGAAACAGCTTTTCCAGATGACGACGGCAGAGAGTGTTGTCTTTCAGTATGTGAGCATCAAGCACCATGACCCGTTCACATTCAGGGGGGAAGTCGGTGCTAGAGGAGAGAGTGCAGTCGGGAAAGCAGACACCGTAGCCGGCGATGATGTTGTTTAACCCTAGCTTATCGGAGATACGCTGGAGAAAAACGTGTTTTGCTCGCCGGGCCTGAGTAAACGGGTTTTTTATTGGGTACTTTCCTTGTCGGTTTTCACTGTACCACTGCCCGGATTCCAGGGAGATTCCGCCGCCTTTTACCTCTAATACAAGGAAGCCTAGCTTGGGATGCAATATCACAAGATCCGCTTCCCCCTCGCGTGCATAGGCTTTATTTTCCAGGAACTCGACGCTATGAAAGACACTGAACTCGTCTGGTAGTGCCTGTTCTAGTATGGAAAGTACCTTCCGCTCACTTCGTGGCGTGTGTTGTTTTGTATTCGTAAGTGATGGATAGAAGCGAGGCATTTGTTAATCCTTTAAAGAGATACTCATTGGCCCAGATCTCCATTTTTCTTCTTCAAGGCCGTTTTTATTTTTCGTGCAGCAATATTGATATGGACGTGTTTTCTGTATGAATTTCGATATAGTAAGCTACTATGAATAACCCTTTGAAGCTATTTCTTACAAGGACTTAAGGGCATTGGAATGATCGAGGTGAGGGAACTACCTTGTTTTAAGGATAAAGAAACAATGACAGTATCAAGTCTCAAATCATATCAAGAAGAAGCTACCCGTCTGCTGCAACAGTTGTTAGACCTGCTTCACAATGTGTCCCATCACTCCGCTTTACTTAACGATGCTCAGACTACGGAGCAACAAAGTTTTACGCCTTCAAAGTTAGCCAGCCGGATCTCTATCCTTAATGGTGAGATGGCCAAGTTGGAAAACTTGGAGATGGTTCTGGCAATCGTTGGCACGGCGAAGGCGGGTAAATCGACCACCATTAATGCCATCGTTGGTCGTGAGATTATGCCTAATCACAACCGTCCAATGACGGCTTTACCTACCCTGATTCGACATACGCCGCTACAAAAAGAACCACAATTGCGCTTTGACCATATTGAGCCAATATCTCAACTATTTGCATCATTACGTGATGAGTTGAAAAAACCTGAAATAAAAGAGTTAAGCAAAGAGCTTCTAAAGGGCCCAGATGATTCTGATATGGCCAATTTGTTGGAGATGATCCAGAAGCACTACAGGTTTAAGACTCGCTATAAAGGAACAACTGCCATCTATGAGTTCCTGCAGATGTTCAATGATTTAGTGCGTCTCGCGGATAAGTTTGGCTGTGAATTCCCCTTTGCGGAATACAGTGAAATCAATCAGCTCCCTGTCATTGAAGTCGAGTTCGCTCACTTGGCAGAACTGAATCAAAGCCATGGTCGCTTAACTTTGCTGGATACTCCTGGGCCCAATGAGGCTGGGCAACCGCACCTGCGTACGATGCTGCGTGAACAGTTACAGAAAGCCTCAGCCGTCCTATCGGTAATGGACTATACCCAATTGGGGTTGGATGCTGATGATGAAATGCATCGGGAGTTGGGACAAGTTGCGGAAATGGTTGATAGGCGGATGTTTGCATTGGTGAACAAATTCGACCAGAAAGGAGCCAATACAGATGACGAAGTAGCCACCCGTAAACGGGTTGTTCAGCTGGCTCACTTCTTTTCTGAAGATAAAGTGTTTCCCGTATCTTCCAGACAAGCATATTGGGCAAATGCAGCGCGCGGCGCCATTACTTCAAATGGAAGTTTGCCTGATTACCGTCAGCACCCTTGGGTGGAAGAGTTTGCGTCCAGCGTGTTGGGGTTTAGTTGGAAAAGCCAATTGGACAACATTGATACGGTTAAGGAGGCGGCAGATTATCTTTGGGAACAGTCTAAGTTCAGTGCACCTCTGGAGCAGGTAATTATCAGTGCATATAACCGCACGGGAGTGGTGGCACTGGAATCAGCTTCTGTACGCCTACTTGAAACCGCTGCTGCACTCGAAGCCTTCTTAAGCCAACGAAGCTCTGTGCTGAATGAGAGTATTGAAGAACTCCAACCTAAAATCAAAAGGTTGCAGCAGAGCATTGACCAATTATCAGACAATGAACGTAAAACCCGCCAGCAGCTAGATAAAACCCTGACGAAGGCCGAAAGAGAAGCTGAAAAGGTATTTAGCACGGTCAAGAAGCAAGCGCTTAAAAAAGTGGATGGCTACTTTAAAGAGGGAAAGCGGCTTGAGATAAAAAAGCGCATTGGGCAAAAAAAAAGCGAAAAAAACAAGGGCACAAGTGCCGCCGAAAAGAACGGGATTGAACATGCTGCCGGTCGGATGTGGGAAGCATTATCAACATCCAATGCGCAGGATTTCGACCCCGCAGAAAAGAAGCTTTCTTACGATACACGTAAAGAAGCTAAAGCAAGGCTAACGATGATCGGTCGATCCGTCGAAAAGATCCTTAAGCAGGGGCAGGAAAGCATAGAGCTTTCAGCCAGTGAAGTCCTGCAGCAAATTGAAAAAGAGCTAACTGCCGGAGCTCAACGTGAAGCTGAAGAACTGCTCAAAGAGCTGGAACAACGTTTGGGAACCGATGACCTTGTATTAAATATATCAATCCCAGAAATAGCCGGATGTATTAAATCTAAGTTGAGTATGTCGGAGCTAATGAATGATGTTGTTTCAAAAAATACAGAGATGAAAACAAGCTGGTACCGTAGCAGTGGCGTTTGGGGAACGGTCTGTGACTGGTTTAATAGCTCGGATTGGGGATGGGACAGCTACACGGAAGAGGTAACCCAGTTTGAAGTTGACCTTTCCAAGGTTCGGAATCGTTATTCAAAAGCGATCGATAAGGCCTTTGAGGGCTTATCCGATAAATTATTGGAGCAGATACGGCAGTCGGTGGAGCAGGGGATAAACGATTTTTATATCCAGATTTCTGATGCCGTGAAGCAGGTTCAGGGAAACTACCAACAAGGATTGCGAGATCATCAGCGCACTCAGGAAGAGAAACAAGAAATTTTAGATGTCCTTGAGCGTTTAAATCGGCATCTACCTGATTATAAAAAGGATATAGAGGCCTTGCAGGTGGAACTTGAAGAGTTGTCTAACTTGAAGACGGAGGCAGCATGAATCAGCAGGATCTCATTGGCCCAAACGCTGAAATTTGCCAAGTGCTCACCTGCCTACCAGAGAAAATGGTGGTGGACTTTGCCAATAACATAATGGTGGCAAAGGATCATATTCGGGAGCAGCAAAAGCCGAGTGGGCTTTTTAAGCGGCTACTAGGGGGGATTTCGGGGAAAGGCCAGCGTCGGCAAACTGAAGTGAATGCCAGTCTGACTGAAAGCGTTGATGCTTCCCTGCAGTGGCTAACCGAATTGACGGATTCAGTAGCTCAAAGTACGCATACCCTATCGCTGGTTCAAAGGCGTGTCAGCTCTCTTACGGAAAATACGGCAGCTATTGCGAACTATTCGGCGGACACCCGCGATATGCTTGGTCATTTAGAAACCCGACTGAGTGGTAAACTAAGCTCATTGGAACAGAAAGTTGATCTGATTGACCTCAAACAGGCTGCTCAGCTGAATCTGGAACGCGTGATAAATCGTTGGGAGGCTGGGCGGTTTAATTGCTTTTCATTGGCCGGCCGTAGTTATGTGGCGCTTGAAGAGCTGTATTGGGGGGAATTCGGAGACCTTTGTCGTCAACTTCCAGTCGATGAACATCAGCCTTTCTTAGATGATCTGAAAAACCGAGTGCAGATTCAACTGGCTAAGGATGCGAAGCTGGATCAATCGCAACGCCTGCCGTTAATGGATTGGCAGAGTTGGCCTGAACAGAGTGCGGCTGATGCTCGGGAAGCGATAATGTGGCTGGCTGATCGCGCGACACCTGAGCGAAGCCCTATGACGGTCGCTATCTGCCAACAACCCGAAAAATTGCCAGGAACGGTGCCATTGCGTTGCTCTGCAAAACGGATTGCGGATGCACTGGTGCCAGAAGTATTTGGAGGGTATAGGTATGAATGAGCCGATGAAGGTTGGTCTTGTTCTTTCTGGTGGTGGGGCCAAAGGGGCCTATCAGGTTGGCGTGATAAAGGCGCTTGTTGAGTTGGGTGCTCAGGTCGACATGGTGGCCGGAGCGAGTATCGGTGCCCTCAATGGCGCAATAGTGGCGTCAGCTCCATCACTACCTGAGGCGGCTCGACGCTTGGAGACCCTCTGGTTGCATCTGGCAGAATCCTCCCCCCTCAAAGCTAATACTGCCTATTATTTACGTCTTTTAGCGGTTTCGGGCCTCAAGCTATATGGCCGCGGTTCACTGGCAGCGTTGTTTACGGTGATTGATGAGATTGCACGAAGGCGTGGGATTCAACTGCCTGATACGGACGCGTTGTTGGATGATCAGCCTTTGCGGGAGCTCATGGAGGAGTATCTGAATATCAGCGCGCTGCAAAACGGTTTGCCTTTTTATGTTTCAGTCTATGAAAGCCGTGGAGCTACCTTGGACCTGCTTAGGGCAATTGCCGCAGAGGTAGGATTGAAAGATACGCCAGACTCGGAGTTTATACATCTGCAATCGCAGAATGACGATATGGCACGAGAATATCTGCTGTCATCAGCGGCAATTCCGTTTTTGTTTTCAGCGAGGCAGATAGGCGACAAGCGTTATTCCGACGGCGGGCAGGGCAGCTGGCAGACGGTGCAGGGAAATACCCCAATCACACCTCTACTCGAGGCAGGTTGCAATATGGTCATTGTGTCGCACCTGTCGGATGCATCATTGTGGAGTCGGCATAAGTATAAAAATACCACCATTCTTGAGGTTCGGCCGCAATCGACTCTTAA
This sequence comes from Pontibacterium sp., assembly GCF_041587635.1. NCBI lineage: Bacteria > Pseudomonadati > Pseudomonadota > Gammaproteobacteria > Oceanospirillales > Oceanospirillaceae > Pontibacterium > Pontibacterium sp. The sequence goes on from NZ_JBFGYC010000076.1 coordinate 9,843, forward strand.
TCGTGCTACCGGTATTGCCTCCGGCGCGAGAGATTTGCTCGGATTTGATGCTGAGAAAATCCATAGCTGGATTGAACAGGGGTATGAGGACACTCTGGCAACAGTTCAGCCTATCATGGGCGCATCTTTGGCTCGGGATAGTTTGCGAATTGCAGAGGATTCTTTACGGGCGACTGAAGGTGGTGCACTAGCGGCCGATGCGGCGCTTGAAAAGGCTATGGGACGGTTGAAGTGAAGATGGGATTAACTCACGAGCAAGATGCTGGGACAAACGGATAGCGATTGTTACCCGGTTTAGATGGGGAACAATGAAAACGGGTAGACCAAAGGGTTTTATCGATGGAGCGATAACCCAATACTTCGTCCTACCGAGACTTTCTCTGCGTATGATAAATATACTGATGTGCGGAAGGTTGCGCAGTGAAATGAAGAGGCCGTTAAGCGGACTGACGACGCAGCAGGCATGCATAATGCCCTTGACGTGGGATATTTAGCGCCCGGGGTCTCTGCTTGAACTGTGTTTCCAGACAACGTGTCTACCTGTATTCACAGATTCCTTCATAGGATCTTGGTAAAAAATAACAAATGCGGTGAGTGTAAGTAGGAAGAAGACAGTTAAGGTACTGTTTAGTAAATTTCAGGCACAAAAAAATCGAGGCTCCGAAGAGTGCTCGATTTCTTAAGACTGCTTAGTCTTCAACAAGAACATGGTACCAGTGGCCGGACTCGAACCGGCACGCTTTTAAGGGCGGGGGATTTTGAATCACTTGAAGTGCTATGGATGGTAATGGTTTTTTGTAGATAATATTGGATTTTAAAGTCTGTAGTTACGTACTTTAGTAGCTTTCAATAGAGACCAATAGCCATCGTTGCGCACAGATTTCGCACAGAGGGCTTTGTTTTACATACCTTATCTTTTTACTATGTATTTAGTATTTTTATTTTCATGAGACCTGAGCTACCAGGATTTGGTTGGCAGACCTTTAAAGAAGTATGTAGTTGGTC
>NZ_JBFGYC010000077.1:0-10751 GCF_041587635.1 Pontibacterium sp.
CAACATTTAGTAAATGCCCCTGAATTTAGCTGCTGGGTACTGGCTATTAGGTACAATAGTTTCAGTTTACTGAGGGAGCATAACCCTTCTACGCAGCCGAGCATTGCAGAAAGAAAGCGTAAAAAACGAATTCTGTTTGAGGCCGCAGGCCGAGTTTATTCGTTTAGGTTTATTTCGAAACGCACAGGGCACTCTGCAAAGCAGAGCAAGTAGCAGGGCTGACGGGGATTGATAAGGGGAGTTCAGAAACTTCCCTTGTCTCGCTCAACAAGAGCGAAACAAGATGCTAAATATTAGCGATAGATCGGAAATATCGCGACAACTGAAACTGAAGCGAATTCCCGCAATTTTGGAAAACTTCCCAAGCCCAAACGTTGAATGAATATCCCCGAATCTAACTTTCTCCTACTGGATACATTAGTTTCAGTGTACTGAGGGAGCATGACCCTTCTACGCAGCCGAGCACTGCAGAAAGAAAGTGTTAAAAACGAATTCTGTTTGAGGCCACAGGCCGAGTTTATTCGTTTAGCGTTATTTAGAAACGCACAGGGTACTCTGCAAAGCAGAGCAAGTAGTAGGGCTGACGGGGATTGGTAAAGGGAGTTCAGAGACTCCCCTTACCTCGCCCAAACAGGGCGAAATAAGATGTATCTAAACAACACCCTATCCAAATCAGGTGCAGAAGGAGAAGCTACTTCGAAGAATGATTATGCACCCCATCCCAATCATCCGATGGCGTATCCATCTGCCCCTGAATCCGCTCCCGATACAACTCAATCAACACCGGACTGATCACCGTCTCATCCATCTGATCCAGCAACGCCAATGCCTGCTCCCACTCACGCGAACGATACGCCAGCACCATCGCTTCAAACCGTTCAACCTGCTCCTTAGTGGTGGAGTCCAGTTCAGATTCCAGACAGAGCGGCTGATACAGCTTCACGGGTTCGGCCCGCCCTTTCACTCGCGCACAGTCCAGCTCCATAAAACGGTATTCGGGTACCCGCGCCACCAGCTCACCGCTGACTAAGATCGACACGCCGTAGAATTTGGTCAGCCCTTCCAGACGCGCTCCCAGATTCACCGCATCCCCCATCACCGTATATGCCATACGAAAGCTGGATCCCATATTACCTACGTTCATCTCACCGCAGTTAAGGCCCATACCTACTGAGATCGCCGGTAGCCCTTCACTGGCAAGCAGAGTATTCACGTTATCCAGCTCTGCCTGCATTTTCATCGCCGCATCCAGCGCGTGACGTGTATGTTTAGCATCTTCCAAGGGCGCGCCCCAGAAAGCCATCACAGCATCACCGATATACTTATCCACCGTACCGCGATAGCTGTGGATCACTTCTGTCATCGGTGTCAGGTAGACGTTCATCATCCGTGTCAGTTGCTGCGGCGTGAGTGATTCGGACAGTCCGGTGAAGCCACGGATATCTGAGAAGAATACGGTCATATCACGGCTTTCACCTTTCAGCTGTGCCTCCGTACCTTCAGTGTTCAATTCCGCGACAATCTCCGGTGGAATATACTGACCAAACACGCCAGCTAACTGCATACGGTTACGGGTTTCGAAGAAGAATCCGGCCATCTGCTGGAAGAGGAATAACAGCACCACCAACACTAATGTGTACCCCAGCGGGATCACCCACATCAGTTCGGTCCAGGCGTAAATATTGAGTGCAAGAATCATACTGAGCCAAACCAGCGTCAGCAGCCCCCCCCGGATCACCGATAAACGCGGGATCAGCAGGGACATCAATAAGCCACTGAGCACCAGCTGCACCAGTTCTACCGCAACCGTGTAATCCGGCTGATGATGGATACGCTCATCCAACATGCCGGACAGTATGTTTGCATGCACTTCCACACCGGGATAACGGCTGCTCATCGGTGTGACTCGCAGGTCGAACAAACCTGCTGCGGTGGTGCCTATCAACACAATGGCACCGTCCAGCACTTTAGGATCGGCGGTGCCGCGCAGGACATCGGTGGCCGATACATAGGGAAAACTGCCTTGCGGCCCTCGGTAAGGCACCAGCACGGCACTGTGTTCATCAACCGGCACGGGGATACCAGCCACTTCCACGGCGGTGATCGCGTTGTGTTTCCCGGTGGCATCCGATTCAATCACCGGCACAACTTCTGTTTCGCCAAACAGGGCCATCATCATCGACAGGGCCAGTGATGGGTAATACTGTCCTTCATAACGCTGTAGCAGCGGTACGCGACGATAGACGCCGTCTACATCCACGGATGGGTTATCAAAGAAACCGCCCCAGAGTGTACGTTGCTGTAGCAGCGGCAGGTTGCCGATCATGCCATCGGCGGTCAGAAACGGGATCGATGCCAGACGGGGATCAGGTGCCAATACCGGTGCCGCCAATGCGCCTACCGTTTTTGCACCGGTGCGATCCAACGTGCCGTGATCAAACGGGAAACCCAGCACCACTGGCCGTGAATCGATCGCATCGGCAAAGCGTTGATCAGGATAGAGATAGGTGGATAACTTCAGCAGATCCCGTACATTCAGGTTGGCTTCGCCCTCAGAGATCTGCTGTAAAGTGTACCGACTGATCTGGGTATCCGGCTCAGGAAATACAACATCAAAACCCACAATCGCAACGCCGTATTGATCAAACAGCCGATCAACCATCGCCCCCACCTTGTCACGACTCCAGGGCCAGCGCCCCTCCTGCGACATGGTTTTTTCGTCCACATCTACGATCACGATACGCGGGTCCTGCTCGTCCAACAGGGTTTGCTGCAACCGCAGGTCGTACAGATCCAGTTCAAACCGTTCCAGCAACAACGGCCGGTTGCCGGTCAACACCGGAATCAGCACCAGTAACGTAAGAAACAGGCCAAACAAGATGCGGATTTTGCGTTGGTTCATAACGGTTTCATCCGTGATAACTCCGTAAGAGGTCGGCCACGTTTACTCTGCGGCAACACGCTGTAGCTGTGGATAATCCAGATCACCGGAGAGAATTTTATTGACGCCATCGGCCAGCAACGTGGTCATACCCTCTTCCATTGCCTGTCGGGTGATCTGCCCAACATCCGCATTGTGGTTGATCAGGTCACGAATCTGGTCGCTGGAGACCAACAGTTCGTGGATCGCCATACGGCCGCGATATCCGGTGTTCCCACACTCGGCACACCCTTTCGGTTTGTAGAGTGTGGATGCCGGTGTCAGCAGCAGATTGGGATCGCCCGATTTACGGATCAGCAGTTCCACCTCATCCTGTGTTGGCTGATACGGCTGCTTACAGTCGCTGCACAATTTACGCACCAGTCTCTGAGCCACAACCCCCACCAAAGCTTCAGAGAAGTCGTCCGGGTCCAGATCCAGACCCAGCAAACGGGTGATGGTTTCCGGTGCAGAGTTTGTATGCAGGGTGGATAACACCAAATGCCCGGTTAATGACGCATCCACGGCTGCTTTCGCGGTTTCACGGTCACGCATCTCACCGATCAGAATTACATCCGGGTCAGCACGCAGGAAGGAACGCAGCGCCGCGGGGAAATCCAGACCGATCTTCGGCCGTATCTGAACCTGCAACAGACCTGACTGGGTGATCTCCACCGGATCTTCCGCCGTCCAGATCTTTTTATCCGGGGTATTCAACTCCGATAACAACGCATGCAAGGTGGTCGTTTTACCCGAGCCGGTTGGTCCCACCACCAGCAACAGCCCATGTGGACGGGTCATCAATGTCTTCAACTCACGTGCATTACGCGGGTTAAAGTTGAGTTTGTTGAACGGGATCGGCTCACCACTTTGCAGCAGACGCAGGACCATCGCTTCGCCGTTCACCGTCGGGAGGGTTGCAACACGAAACTCCAGCAGCTGGTTTTGCATACGCACGCTGAACTTACCGTCCTGCGGGATGCGGCGTTCGGAGATATCCATGTTCGCCATGATTTTGATGCGGGAGATAATCGCACGGGTGTGATTGTTGGGGATCTGGATACTCTCCTGACAATCGCCGTCGATACGTAACCGTACCCGTGTCGGCTCACGCTCTTTTCCCGGTTCGATATGCACATCCGAGGCGTTCCAGCGTTTCGCATCCAGTAACAACTGGTTCACCAGCTGGACCACATCAGAGCCCTGACCGTCCAGCTCTTCGATCTCTTCAATCTCGCCCAGCCGGTCATTGCTGGACAGCACCAGTTCAACTTCATCGGTTTGTTCGCTGGTATCTTCAAAACCGAGCGATGCCAATCCAAGGTACTGATGAATATCATCCACCAAGCCCACGCAGATCTGCACATGACGCGTCCCCAACAGATGCGACATCGACAATACCCGCGAGGTATCGTTGGGATCATCGATCAGAATAATCACCTGATCATCACTTTTGCCATTGGTCAGCAGCGCCAGATTATTGCTTTTCAGGTAACTGAGTTTGATGTTCTCGCATACCGGGTGGATCTGGTAGGTTTCAGGCGCATAGGGCACAAACGGCACCTGATAATAACTTTCCAGTGAGCGGCCAATCTGCTCGGTGGTTAAACGTGCATCGTTGCGTAACAAACGGGTCAGCGGAAAGGCACTGCTCGCTTGTTTAATGTAGTGCTGCAGCTGGTAGGGTTCCAGCAACTGTTCGTTGGTCAGGTATTCGTAAGGGCCGTTGGTACAACCAAAGTCCGCCCGAAATTTCTGCGCCAGCCGCTGAGCAAAAGCCTCTGCTTTCAGCATGTCCTGCTGATCGAAGCTATTGCCGTCGCTGCGGTTAATAATTTGCAAGACGCCCAGCAATACCTGTTTGTGCTCGATTGGCACAACGACCATTGAGCGTGACTCAAAGCGGATGTCCGCAGTGAAACTAGCGTTGTAACGAAGGTTGGGATGGATCTTCTTCAACTCATCCGCATCACCCACATCTTTGATCAGCAGCGGCTTGCGGGAAAACGCCACATATCCGGAGATGGAGGTGGTACTGACAGGTACGCGGATCTCGGTAAGATCATCGCCACTTTTACAGCGAGAATAGATATCGGTGCTAGCGAGATTACGTTGGTAGATGGTGATACGTTCTGCTTTAAATAAACGCAGAATCGCATGTTCTACCAGCGGAAAGGCGTCCGTAAAACTGCTGGACTGATTGATCAGACTCAGAACTTCGCTCAAGCTTGCGTAAAACTGGGGCGAATCCTTTAACATCTCTTTGCTCATACACACCTTGGCGCTTCAGGTCTCCGTTTGACCTGATTCTAAAGAGCGCCGGGCGTACTGGAAAGCCTAAGTTAGTGTCGATGCGTTTAAGTCCGTCTTCAAGCAAGGTGGATAAAGGTGCAGGACGCTCCTATTCCAGCTGCATGATGGAATACCCTTTCCCCTGTAACTGTTTAAGCAGGCCATCCGGTCCCAGCAGGTGCGCAGCCCCTACCAGCACAAACTCCTGCTCTGGAGTCTCAAACATATTGAGGATCTGCGGCATCCAGTTGTTATTTCGTTGCACCAGCAGCTCCTGATACAACTTCGGATAATCCTCTGGCATGTCGTCCAGTACCGCGCCTTCAAGGGCTTTTACATCACCGGAACGCCACGCATCGATGATGGTACGAATACCGTCACGGGTTTTATGCGCATCCGCCAGCGTTTGACTGACAAACTGGTCTTCAACGCCTGCCCCCATGTTGGCCACGAAGTGCAGGTGATCATCAATGGACTCAAGCCCCTGCACAGGCTTACCACTCGCCTGTGCCTGATTGTGAAAGATGGTATCCACCCCTTCATGTTGAATACCCGCTTTAGCGAGTTCAATACTCAGAACCGTCAGCGCAACGCCCGCCGGCGTCAGACGTTCAAACATGGTGATAGGTACACCTTCAGTGCTGGCAAAATGCTCGACCTGGCTAAAGGTTTCAGCACTGACCACGTCACGCAGGGAGCGACCATCAGAATAGGTCAGCATACCCAGTAAGCGCATGGAGTTCTCTGGCAAGGTCAGTTTCGAAATATCAGTTTCCAACACCAGCACATCGGTGTCGTTGAAAATCCTATGAAACGTGGCCGGTAACGGTAGATCGCTTGATGACAAAACATGGATAGTACCCCCCAGAAAAAGACGATCCTTTCCCTTCTCCACCAGCCACACTGAGGTCTCTGCATGCGCGATGCCACAGGACAACAATGCCCCTGAAATCCATAAGGCCAGCTTGTTCATTCCCTAATCTCCCGTCACCCAATTAATATGCTTCAGCATAGCAGCCTCCCCCGCAGAAGCGCATGCACAACCCAATTGTCACGCAGACATGAGGTTATGTTGATTCAATAATGTGTAAATATGCGCTATGTTTATGATCCTAAAGCGAATAGCACACACTTTGAGGTTGTTGTAAAAATGGAGCGTTTGTCGCAAAGCGATCTGAACATCCTGCTGGTTGAACCATCAGCGATGCAGCGTAAAGTCATCGAGCAAGAGCTGAATCATGAACAAGTGACAGCGATCGACCAGGCAGCCACCATCAACGAGGCGCTACAGAGTATCTCAGCCGTCAGCCCGGATCTGATAGCCAGTGCGCTGTATTTTGAAGACGGCACGGCGTTGGATCTGCTTGAAGAAATTCGGAAACTGCCGCACTGTGCAGAAACCCCGTTTATGCTGGTGACCAGTGAAACCCGTTTGGCACAGCTTGAAGTCTTTAAGCAGTCGGGTGTTGTTGCCATTCTGCCAAAACCGTTCACCCGCCAGCACCTCAACAGCGCACTCAACGCGACGGTTGAGCTCCTGTCTCCGGAAGAGCTGGAGCTGGAAAACTACGAAATTACGTCGCTGAAAGCACTGGTTGTGGATGACAGCACAATGGCTCGCAAGATGATTTCACGGGTGCTGGGTAATCTGGGTGTTACTGACATTGTGGAGGCGGTTGATGGCGCTGAAGCGATCGCCACGCTGTCAGAAACGATCGTGGATTTTGTCGTGACCGATTTCAATATGCCAAATGTCGATGGCGCAGAACTCACCACCTATATCCGTAACAGCAAGAGTTTGTCATCACTGCCAGTAATGATGGTGACCTCTGAACAGGACGAAACCAAACTCAGCCATATTAATCACTGCGGTATCGATGCGCTGATCGACAAGCCGTTTTCACCCGTCGAAGTTAAATGTCTGCTGCACCGCCTGCTGGACTGAATGACACGAACGATTAGATCAGAACTGAAACAACCCGGTAAAGCTCAACCGGGCTGCTTCAGTTCTGGCTGACCGCTTAACGCTTTTTTGCGGCTTTCAGCGTGTCTTCCATCGCTTGTTCATACGCGGGTCTGAGCTGAGACCAGCTAAGTGCGTGAACATCGGGAACCTCAGCCTCCCCGCATCTCAGGCGTTCAGCGTGCAGGATAATGCGATCCACCGCTAATTTTGCTTCCCTCAGGATATCCTTGCCGCAATCTTCATATAGATAGGATGCTGCAAACAGCTCAGGATAAACCTCTCGACCCGGTAACACCGGAATACACCCCATCGCCACCGCTTCAAGCACCGACAACCCCTGAAACTCATGGGTCGCAGTTGACAGTATCAGATCGCCGGCACCTAACCAGCTCAGATATTCATCACGGCTCTCGGCATAGCCAAACTGATCCAGCCGATGCGCGAATTCCGTTTCAATCTGATCAAAATCTTTTGGCGAATGACGAAAGCGCTCTCCCAACACACAGAGACGAAAATCGGTCCCCCGCTGCTCCAGTACGCGCAGTATGGCCAGTAAACGATCCGGACCTTTATCAAATTCCCAGCGCGCCGCCCAGATCAGGCGTAAAGGTCGGCCATCAACAGGTTGATCATTATTCCAGACAACCGCGGAATCGGATGCTGGCGGTGTTTCTGTAAAAAGACGATCCGGCAACGGCACATGCACCACCTCACAACGCGCCGCCAACTGGTCAATCAGGCCAGCGGGCACCTGATCGGGCAACTTCTTCAGCAGCTTTCGACTCCCCGCCAGAAACGTGCCGCGGTTGTATTCGGTGTTAAACAACACCCGATCCGCAGCCAACGCGGTATAGATGTTAAGGATCTTCGGCTCGACACTGCCAAACTCACGGCCCGATTCCGGGTAAGCAAACTGGTTTTCGTGAAAATAGACCAGCGTTGGGATCGTCGCTAACCGGGGGGCCATCCCCTTCAACGCGGACAGATCCGTCATGGACGTTGCGATAATCAGGTCATACGGCTGGCTGAGGAGGTTCTGCTCACCAAACGCCCAGCTCAGGCTATTACCACGAATACGCCATGAAAAGTAACGTGGCGGCAGACTCAGCACCTGCCAGTCATGCTCGGGGAACTGAGCCACGAGTCCTTTACGCCAATAGATATGGCTGGCGGCATCATATGCGGAAAGCAGGAGTATTTTCATGGATGCGATACAACCCTGGGAGCAATATAGAAACAACAGTTAGGAACAACAGAAGAAACGGTTCAGCGGGCTATTCTAGCGTAATCGAACGAAGCGCCTACCAACATTCTTTGCTTGAGCGAACTCTCATAAACATTAAACCGTCCAACTTATTAGACATTTATTACTTTTTTCCTGTATAATTCGCCGCTTTTACCACTCCTGACAGCTCCCTCCGCGGGCAATTGTCTCTTTTTTGCATACAGGTATCCATTTAATGTCCGAATCTGGCACCCAGCCGACTACTTTCACCTCTCTTGGGGTTGCAGAGCCCATTCTGCGAGCGATTAACGAGATTGGTTATGAAACACCTTCCCCAATTCAAGCTGAAAGTATCCCGCCTCTGCTGGAAGGTTCAGACCTGCTGGGTATGGCCCAGACTGGTACCGGTAAAACCGCAGCATTTGCACTACCACTGCTGACACGCTTGCAGACCAACCGCCGTGACCCGCAATTGCTGGTACTGGCTCCAACCCGTGAGCTGGCTATTCAGGTTGCAGAAGCGTTGCAGAGCTACGCTAAATACATGAACGATTTCCACGTGCTGCCTATATACGGTGGCCAGAGCTACGAAACACAGCTGCGTCAGCTGCGTCGTGGTGTACAGGTTATCGTCGGTACTCCGGGCCGCGTGATGGATCACATCCGTCGTGGTTCCCTGAAGCTGGACAAGCTGGAAGCACTGGTGCTGGATGAAGCCGACGAAATGTTGCGTATGGGCTTCATCGACGATGTCGAGTGGATTCTGGATCACACACCACCAACGCGTCAGATCGCGCTGTTCTCTGCGACTATGCCACCACAGATCAAGCGCGTGGCACAGAAGTACCTGAACGATGCAAAAGAAGTACGCATTGCCTCTAAGACAGCAACCGCCACGACTATTTCTCAGAAATACTGGCGTGTAAGCGGCCTGCATAAGCTGGACGCTCTGACCCGTATTCTGGAACTGCAGCAGTTTGATGCGATGCTGATCTTCGTACGCACCAAGTCTGCAACCGAAGAGCTGGCCGAAAAACTGTCTGCTCGCGGTTACTCCGCAGAAGCACTGAACGGTGATATGTCTCAGCAGCAGCGTGAGCGTACGGTTGAGCGCCTGAAGAATGGTAAAACAGATATTCTGATCGGCACCGACGTGGTTGCTCGTGGTCTGGACGTTGAGCGTATCAGCCACGTTCTGAACTACGACATTCCATACGATGCTGAATCTTACGTACACCGTATTGGCCGTACCGGCCGTGCTGGTCGTACCGGTGAAGCAATTCTGTTTGTTGCACCCCGTGAACAGCGCATGCTGCGCACTATCGAACGTGCGACTAAACAGCCAATCGAGCGCATGGACCTGCCAAGCGTAGGTGATGTGAACGAGAAACGTGTTGAGCGCTTCATGCAGCGCATCAGTGACACTCTGGATAACCAGGATGTGTCTCCATACCTGGATCTGCTGTCCGAATACCAGAAAGAACACGATACCGATCCGCTGAACATTGCTGCGGCACTGGCACTGTTGGCACAAGGCGACCAGCCACTGCTGATGGTTGAGCCACCACCACGTCCAGAACGCGAACGTCGCGACGACCGTGGCACACGCCGCGAACGTGGTGATCGTGATCGCGGTGATCGCGGTGATCGCGGTGATCGTGGTGATCGCGGCCGTCGTCGTGAATTCGACCGCGCTGCTAAGCCGCTGAAGGGTCGTCCGGATATGGATATGGAACGTTTCCAGATCGCTGTGGGCCACCAGCACAATGTACAGCCTAAGAACATCGTCGGCGCGATTGCCAACGAAGGTAACATTACCGCATCGCTGATCGGCCAGATCGAAATCTATGATGATTTCAGCACCGTTGATCTGCCATCCGGTATGCCTAAGGAGACACTGGCGAAACTGAAGCGTACTTTCGTATGCGGTCAGCGCCTGAACCTGCGTCAGGCAGAAGACTCTGAAGGCGCACCTAAGGGTCGTCCACCACGTAAGCGTCCTAGCAACGGCGGCGCTAAGCGTCCACCTCGCAAAGACAGCTAATACAGTGAGCGATTCAAAAAAGCGGACTCAGGTTTAACCTTTGTCCGCTTTTTTATTGCCTGTTTTCGGGAACCCTTATATTGCTCGGGGTGCCTAATCGACCTGTCTTAACAGCTCCTGATAGGCATCACTGCGTCGGTATTCACCTGGTGTCATCCCGGTCCACTTCTTGAATGACCTAAAGAACGCCGACGGTTCATCAAATCCCATCAGGCTCGCCACGTCGTTGATCGATAGCTGCGGCGAGTTGATATACCCCAACGCAGCCTTTTTACGACACTCATCCTTAATCTTCTGATAAGAG
>NZ_JBFGYC010000078.1:0-10586 GCF_041587635.1 Pontibacterium sp.
AATTATCGATATCTACATCTATATAAGGCTTCAGTTTCTATGCAAGTACAGGATTGTTACGCCAGCTTCATTTTTAATCGCGCGGAAACCATTGCTTCTCTTGGTGTTGAGGTGGCGGAGTACACCCACGTTAAGACCGGTGCCAAGCACTACCATATAGCGGCAGATAATGAAGAGAACGTTTTTCTGGTGGCGTTTCGCACCGTGCCGATGGATTCAACCGGCGTTGCTCATATCCTCGAGCACACTGCGTTATGCGGCAGTGAAAACTATCCGGTGCGTGATCCATTTTTCATGATGACGCGCCGTTCTTTGAATACCTTTATGAACGCGTTTACCAGCAGTGACTGGACCGCGTATCCATTTGCCAGCCAGAACACGAAGGACTTCAATAATCTGCTGGATGTGTATCTTGATGCCGCATTTTTCTCGCGCCTTGATCCACTTGATTTTGCGCAGGAAGGCCACCGCATGGAGTTTGCCGAAGCCGGTGATAAGACCTCGCCGCTGGTATACAAAGGCGTTGTGCTGAACGAGATGAAGGGTGCCATGAGCTCTCCGATCTCCACCCTATGGCAGACTCTGAGTAAATACCTGTTTCCAACGACCACCTATCATTACAACAGCGGTGGTGATCCAGAATCTATTACTGATCTGAGTTACGACGAGCTGCTAGAGTTTTATCGTACTCACTACCACCCGAGCAATGCGGTATTCATGACGTTCGGCAATATGTCAGTAAGCGACTTGCAGCAGCGTTTCGAAGAGCGCGCGCTCAATAAGTTCGACAAGTTAGATGTTGAGATCGGTGTGGATGAGGAAAAGCCTTATCATGCACCGGTGTGTGTTGAAGAGGCTTACGCACTTGATCAGGACGATATCAGCGCCAAAACCCACCATGTGTTGGGCTGGCTCATGGGCCACTCGACCAATCTTGAAGAGCAGTTAAAGGCTCATTTGCTGTCACGGGTGTTGCTGGATAACAGCGCATCTCCACTGCGTCACGCGCTGGAAACGACTGATCTGGGCACGGCGCCTTCACCGATGTGCGGTCTTGAAGACTCTAATCGTCAGATGAGCTTTATGTGCGGCATTGAAGGCAGTGAAGCTGACTGTGCGAGTCAATTCGAAGCACTGGTACTTGAAACGCTGGAAAAAGTGGCGGAAGAGGGCGTGCCTCAGGAGATGCTGGAAGCTCAACTACACCAGCTGGAGTTAATTCAGCGTGAGATCAGTGGTGATGGACATCCATATGGTCTGAATTTGATTCTGGCAGCAATGCCGTCCGCGATTCATCGCGGTGATGCGATTGCGTTGCTGAATCTTGATCCTGTGCTGGAATCTTTGCACGAGCAGATCAAAGAGCCTGACTTTGTGCAGCGTCTGGTAAAAGAGTGGTTGCTGGATAACACCCACCGCGTACGTTTGACGTTACGCCCGGATGCGAATCTGGCTAAACGTCGTGATCAGGTGGAAGCTGATAATCTCGAAGCGGTTCGCCAGCAGCTAAGTGATACTGAAGCCCAGGCGTTGATTGATCAGGCTGCGGCGTTAGAAGAGCGTCAGATGCAGGAAGATGATGAAAGCATCCTGCCAAAAGTGACGATTAATGATGTGCCGGATGAAATGAGTATTCCGGAAGCCACGGGTAAAGATCCTAAGTTGCCGCTGACCCAATATGAGCAAGGTACGAATGGTTTAGTGTATCAGCAGATCATTATGGACCTGCCTGCACTCAGCGACGATGAGCAACGTCTGTTGCCGCTCTATAGTCACTTGCTGACAGAGATGGGCTGTGGTGATCGCAACTACATGGAAAACCAGCAGTATCAGGCGCAGGTGACAGGCAGCGTACATGCCTATTCGTCTATTCGTGGTGCGATTGATAGTGAGCAGGACGTGAAAGGTTACTTCACGTTAGCGGGTAAAGCGTTGGTATCAAAGCAGGCGGAGATGACTGCACTGCTGCATGAAACCTTGCATCACGCACGCTTTGATGAACAAGCACGTATCCGTGAAATTGTTGCTCAGCAGCGAACCCGTAAAGAGCAGAGTATTACGGGGAATGGGCACAGTCTGGCCATTATGGCGGCTTTGGCACAAATGAGTCCGGCCGCGCGCCTGGCACATGACACCCGTGGTCTGGAAGGGATTCGCGCCACCAAACAGTTGGATGATCGACTCAACGACGAGGCGGAACTTCAGGCACTCTCCGATCAGTTATGTGCGCTGCATGAGAAGATAAAGTCCGCGCCACGCCAGTTCCTGGTGGTGGCGGAGGCCGAGCAGCAGGATGAACTGGCTAAAACGCTGGCTGATACCTGGGCTGATTCTACCGCCACATCCACCGAGAGCGGATTTGCGTTAGAGTCAGTGCGCGGTCAGGTTAAACAGCTATGGACAACCAGTACGCAGGTGAACTTCTGCGCCAAAGCCTATGAGACAGTGACGGTTGAGCATGAAGACTCAGCGGCACTGACGGTGCTGGGTGATTTCCTGCGCAACGGCTACCTGCATCGTGCTATTCGTGAGCAGGGCGGTGCCTACGGTTCCGGTGCGGGTCAGGACTCTGCTGATGCCGCATTCCGTTTCTTCTCCTACCGCGATCCGCGCCTAAGCGAGACGCTGGATGATTTCGATAAGTCCGTGGCATGGTTGCTGGAGGAAGATCACGATCCTCAGAAGCTGGAAGAAGCCATTTTGGGTGTTGTCAGTTCCATTGACCGTCCGGGATCTCCTGCTGGAGAAGCGAAGCAGGCCTTCCATAGTGAATTGTTTGGCCGGACTCCGGAGCAGCGCAAACGTTTTCGTGCGCGTATTCTGAAAGTGACTATTGATGATCTGAAACGCGTTGCGAAGACCTATCTTGATCCGGCGAAGGCCAGTCTTGCGGTCGTGACTAGTGAAGCAGCAGCTAAGGAAATGGATGGCGATTTCGAGATTATCGCTATTTAATTAACATCGACTACTCGTCGCTGAACCAGCCAGATGTCTCTTCAAGGGGCGTCTGGCTTTCTTCGTTTTGAAGGGAAGCAAAGTACTTATGGATTCTTCTCCCGTCTATCGGGGTGCGTTACTGATTGTGTTGTCCGAATTTTTTCTGGTGTGCTCAGGGATGGTTATTAAACAGCTATCGGGTGAGCTGCCAACGGAAGTGATCGTCTTTGCACGTAACTTGTTTGGATTGTGTTTACTGTTACCGTGGATCCTGCGTAAAGGTACCCGCGCAATTAAAACCGAAAGACTGCATCTGCATTTTCTGCGCGCGGCGGTGGGTGTTACTGCGATGACCTGCCTGTTCTATTCATGGGGGCATCTGCCGTTAGCTCAAGCGGCATTGTTGAAGCAAACCGGACCGTTTTTTATGCCGATCATTGCGTTGTGGTGGCTGGGTGAGCGGGTGTCCGGGATGGTCAAATGGTCGATTACGGTTGGGTTTGTCGGCGTCGTACTCATTCTCAATCCCGGTGAGGGCACGTTGAATGTTGCGGTGTTCATCGCCTTGTTTGGTGCCATGTTGGGGGCATTTGCCAAGATTGTTATCCGGCGTATGTCCAGCACAGAACCGGCAAAGCGCATTGTGTTCTATTTCTCATTCTTTGCCGCGATTTTATCTTTTGTGCCTGCAATGCTGGTATGGATGACTCCAAACACAGAGCAGCTTTTATGGCTGATATTGATGGCGGCTACGTCTACGGCGGCGCAACTCCTATTAAGTAAAGGCTATGGGTTGGCACCTGCCGGACAGTTGGGGCCCTTTACTTACTCGTCAGTTGCTCTGGCCGCCCTGTTTGGGTGGGTGTTATGGGATGAAAATCTATCGATGGTGAGTTGGGCGGGGATTGCCATTGTGACCGCCGCTGGGTTGATGGCTATGCAGGGCAAAAAGGTCGTATCGAAATAGGGGTGGGAAGTGTTCGATGGCAGGTCGGCAGCGGTAGAGAGCTGATTGAGAGTAAGCGTCTCTACAACAGTTAATGGATGCAAGTTGTCTCTGTGACCTCTTGCATCAATACTGCCTGTACAGCTTAAGCAAACGGTGGATTACTTACATGACCGATCATGAAAAAATCAACTACGTTGAGTTTCCCGCGAGGGATCTAACCGCGACAAAAACGTTCTTCCAGCAGGCATTTGGTTGGGAATTTATGGACTATGGCCCGGAATACGCGGCATTTACTAATCAGGGGTTGGATGGCGGCTTCTATCAAGCGGATATGCAGTCACAAGTGTCACAAGGCGCGGCGCTAATTGTGCTCTACAGTGAGTCACTGGAAGCGACTCAGGTTAAGGTAGAGGGTGCCGGAGGCATCATCAGCACCCCCATTTTTGAATTCCCGGGTGGAAGACGTTTTCACTTTACTGAGCCGAGCGGTAACGAGATGGCGGTTTGGTCGGATCGGTAACGATAGCTGGACGGTGATGATCTTGCCGTCGTTAGCATTTTACTTTGCCGGAGTGCAGGTCTAGATTATCTGAAAGAAATTTTACGGCTGACTATGCGAGCCACATTAGCATGTAGGTCATGCGTATAGGCTAAAAGGGATTTTTAGGGACAGCGCCGATGAAAATCATTACGAACAGTACACTCAACTCCGATCCATACGCTGCGGTAGATGAACTCTTAACCGCACTTCCTTCTGATACACATCCCAGTCTGGCTATTTTGTCAGGTAATTACAGAATGTTCTCCGAGGACGCATTTGCACCGCTCTCGAAGCGTTGTCCAACGTTAGTTGCAGGCAGTTCCTGTCAGGGGATTATGACCCAAGCGGGCGTCACTCAGTCTGGTAATGGAGGGCTTGGTCTCTTTGCGCTGTATGATGAGGACGGTGCTTATGGCGTGGGGACTGCTGCGTTGGAGGATGACCCCAGGAAGGCTGGTCATGATGCGCTTGAGAGTGCGTTAGAAGATGCAGGGCGCTCTTGGGAGACCCCGGATCTCATCTGGTGCATTCTGCCTCCTGGAAGGGAGGAAGCGGTGATTGAGGGCATGGTCGAGCTGATAGGAGGTTCAGTACCGATCATTGGCGGCAGTGTGGCAGACAATCAGATCGCAGGGGATTGGTTTCAATATGTCGAGGGTGAGTTGCACCATGATCGTATTGTTGTTGCGGTACTGTTTCCATCAGGAAGTATTGGGTATAGCTTTTCAAGTGGTTATACCCCTGAAAGTGTCAGCGCAGTGGTGACCCATGCGGAGGGGCGGCATTTGCTGGCATTGGACGGAAAACCGGCTGCGGATGTTTATAACGAATGGACGCACGGGCTGCTGAATGATGTGGCTGAAGGTGGTAGCGTTTTGATGCAGAGTACGGTTAACCCTCTGGGACGTTTAGTCAACGAGACTGAAGGCTGTTCAGAGTATTTGCTGAGCCATCCTGCCGAGCTAAGCCCGCAGCGTGGATTAGAGCTATTTACCGAAGTCTGTGAGGGAGAACGTCTCCATCTGATGCGCGGAAGCCTTGACAGCCTGATCAGCCGTGCCGGACGTGTGGTGGAGACCGCCAAACAACTGCTGCCAGATATGCACATACCTCAGGGCGCTCTGATCGTGTACTGCGCGGGCTGTATGCTAACCGTAGCTGATCGTATGCCCGAGGTCGTTAACAGCATTGGTGCCGAATTCCCGCAACCGTTTTTGGGGACGTTTACTTTTGGTGAGCAGGGATGTTTTCTGGATAGCACAAATCGTCATGGCAACCTTATGATCTCTGCCGTCGTGTTTGGAGCGAAAGAGTAAATGGAAACGATAGAGCAACTGCGTGAATCCTTGCAGGAAACAACACGCCTTAAGACTCAGGCTGAACGTCATCGTCAAGAGAGTGAGTTGTTGCTCGATGGAATGCAGGCTGTACTGAAATCGGGCGTACCGAGTGAGATGTTCGCCCAGATGTTTGATGTATTCCGTCAGTTATTACCCTGTAACTATTGTTTTGTGCTTGAGCCGTCAAAGCCCGGCTGGCTTTGTTGTACGGCGTGTTCTGAAGGGCGTTTTCTTGCCACAGAATGGCAGGTGGGCGCGTTATTTCGACGAGTTCTGCAAGGAAGCACCCTGGCTACATTCCGTATTGATAAGCTTCCCGAATGGCAGGCTCAGCCTGAAGCGATGAGGTACGAGGTAGGGTCCGCGCTATATAGTCCGGTAGAGTTACAGGACTTTACGGCGATATTAGTGCTGACCAGCCGCGAAGTTGGCGGCTTCAGTAACAGTGATAAGAGTCTGGTCGAAAGGTTTTCGTCACTGGTGGCTCAAACGATGACAAGCGTTAGGGCAAAGCTGCTGCAGCTGGAGAATCAACAGTTACGCCAAGCTAAAGAAAAAGCAGAATCTGAACTGGTTCATGCTGAGAAAATGGCGTCCATTGGACAGTTAGCTGCCGGTGTGGCTCATGAAATCAATAATCCCATGGGGTTCATCTTCAGTAACTCGTCGACGTTACGTCAGTATGTTGATGATATTAGCCAGCTGCTCTCAATGATGGAGCGGTGGGTCGATAGTACGGAGGAGCCGACTGCAGATCAGCTCAAGCAATGTCTCGCAGGTTTTCGCGCTCTATGGCGAGATCTGGACATCGGTTTTCTACGTGAAGATATGGCTAGCTTGTTAGACGATAACGACGCAGGTTTGGAACGCATAAAGGATATTGTGACCGCGTTACGTTCTTTTTCACGTCAGGATAAAGGAACCCGTGAAGCGGCCGATATAAACTCAGGACTTGAGTTAACCTTGAAGATGGTCATGAATGAACTAAAGTATAAGGCCGAGATCGTAACGGACCTTCAGCCGCTTCCTTTAGTTTACTGTCAGGCAGGAAGGCTCAATCAGGTCTGGATGAATATACTGGTGAATGCCAGTCATGCCATCGACAATTTTGGGACAATAACGCTCAAAACGGAGCCCACTGAAGACGGTATTCTTGTATCTATTTCAGATACGGGATGCGGTATCCCGAAAGCGAGTCTGGCACGTATATTTGATCCATTCTATACCACCAAGGATGTTGGTGAAGGTACCGGTTTAGGTCTGTCTATCTCGTATAGCATTATTGAGCAGCATGGTGGTCGCATCGACGTGGAAAGTGAGATCAATTCTGGAACCTGTTTTCGTATCTACCTTCCGACAGCAATGCCCGTAGGGTTAGAAGAGGGTGTTGTAGAGGGCGAAGCAGATGTCGAGTAACAAATAGAAGAAGACGGTATAAGCAATGCAGCTTGATTTGTATTGTCGGTTTGAAATGTCGGTATTCGCTGTGGGTCAGCGATACAAAGTTTAAACATACTAAAAATAAGATAACACATTGGCTCTGGCGCAGGACGCGAAGTCGCGACGGGTAGTAGCTAAAGATCCTCTCCGTATGTGAAGGCTGTTACGTAAGTAACAGCTAAGGGAAGCAGTACCAATAAGAACTCATTGGATATCCCTATGCTGATAAGCAATTTTTCAATTCGTGCAAAACTTCTGATGACCTCTATTCTTCCCGTTCTTGGGCTAATCGCATTGGTGTTCACCGCGTTAGTTCAGTTGAAAGTGGCGAATGATGGGGTTGACCGCATATACAACCAGCGTGTTGTCCCTCTCGAAAACTTAAAAACTATCGCAGATGATTATGCCGTTCTCGTGGTTGATGCGGTCAATAAGGCGAACTCTGGCCTTATAACCTCTACTGAAGCGGTAGAGGGGATACAGAAAGCGCGTATAGAGATCGATGAAAAATGGCAGGCTTATCGTTCACTGGATCTTCAAGGCGAAGAACTGAAGCTGGCAGATGAAGCTGAATCGCTATTTTTGAAAGCCAACGGGGCTATTGACCGCGTCGAGAACAAGCTTAATTTGCTCAGCAAAATCAGCAATAAAGTCACTTCCCGTCTAAGTGATTATGATGGCCCTCTATACAAAGACATAGACCCGATCAGTGATAAAATAACCGCATTAGTTAACTTGCAGTTGCGTATGGTCGAAAAAGAACAGCGCGAACTTGCGGATGCTTATGAGAATGCATTGATCCTACTTGTTGGTTTGGCATTGGCGGTGATTCTGGTGCTCAGCTTCCTGAGTTTTGCTGTATATAACTCGGTACGAAAGCCGCTCGATAACTTGCGCAGCACGATGGAGCATATCGTCAAAGACGCCGACCTCACTACGGAAGTGGCCGTTGAGCGTGAAGATGAAATTGGCAGCATGGCTAAGAGCTTTAATACCACTATTCAGTCCATGCGTCACCTGATCGGTCAGATTAGCGGTGCTACCACAACGATGGCTGCCGCTGCTGATCAGCTTACCTCGATCAGCGGTCAAACGACCCAAAGCATCAGTGCTCAGCGCCTGGAGATTGAGCAGGTTGCGAGTGCGATGAATGAGATGGTGTCTTCTGCACAGGAAGTAGCCACTCAGGCTGAAAGCGCAAACCGCGAAGCCCAGAAAACGACTGAGCAGGCTGTAAGTGGAAATGAGGTTGTCGATGACGCGATGGATACAACCAACACATTGGTCGGCGAGGTTCGACAGGTATCTGAACGCATCAGCGCATTGGACAGTGACAGTGAAAATATCGGATCGGTCGTTGACGTCATTACTGATATTGCGGAACAGACCAACCTGTTGGCACTGAATGCTGCAATAGAGGCCGCGAGAGCGGGTGAGCAGGGTCGTGGGTTCGCTGTCGTTGCTGACGAGGTTCGGACGCTTGCACAGCGTACGCGTACCTCGACTGAGGAGATTCGTGGCGCGATTGAGCACTTGCAGAGCGGCTCACGCCATGCCATGAGCGCTATGGAAACCAGTACCTCTCAGGCAGAGAGTGCAGGACAGAAAGCGTCAGAAGCGGGTGGCGTATTGCATGAAATCGCTGCAGCAGTAGAACGAATCACCAACATGAATATTCAGATAGCGTCGGCTTCTGAGGAGCAAACGAGTGTTGCTGAGGAGATTAACCGTTCGCTGGTCGCAATCAATGAAGTCTCCCAAGAAACAGACGATGGAGCGCAGCAGATCGCGCAATCTAGTCGGGAGCTATCCGTACTTTCAAATGATCTTCAGGCTTTACTGAGTAAATATAAAGTCTGATCAGAGTATTTCGCTTGTTAAAAAGGCCTCTTTAAGGGGCCTTTTTTGTGCCTTATCGGTTTGTTTTGCTTTCTATTGGTTACATAAATGCAACGATTAATTACAACTAAAGTTTATGTTTGTACTGGTCTGATGAGGTATTCTCAAAGCGGATCAAAGTGACTAACGTGGTGAAGCTACCCATCTGGTCACTTGCGAGTATCACCTCAAGGGGAGTCAGGCCAGCGCTTTACGGAGTGTTGGCCTGAAACTACTTTGAGGAATTGTAATGAAAACCATCGTAATTGTAGGAGGCGGCGCCGGCGGGCTGGAACTGGCAACAAGACTGGGCCACAGGTACGGCAAAAAGAACAAAGCGAAGATCATACTGGTTGATCGCAACCGAAATCATATCTGGAAACCGTTGTTGCATGAAGTCGCGACGGGTTCGCTCGATATCAACACCGACGGTGTGGTTTATCGCGCGCATTCCAGTATTCACGGTTACCAATTTCAGCTGGGTACAATGACCGGTATCGACCGGACGCGTAAGGTCATCAGTTTAGATACGTTGAATGACGAGCAGGGTAAAGAGGTGTTGCCAGCGCGGGAGCTTGCATATGATCAGCTGGTGATGGCCGTTGGCAGTGTCAGTAATGATTTTGGTACGCCGGGTGTTGCGGATCACAGTTTCTTTCTGGATTCCCATCAGCAAGCTGAGCGTTTTCACCGGGCATTGTTGAACCAGTTCTTGAGACTCAATCAGCAGTCTACGGATGGCACGCTGAAGCTTGCAATCGTTGGGGGTGGTGCAACTGGCGTCGAGCTTGCAGCCGAGTTGTATCATGTTGCTGATTTGATGAAGATGTATGGTATGCCGGATATGTCGGCTAAGCGTCTGAAAATCACGCTGATTGAAGCCGGTCCGCGTATATTGCCGGCGTTACCTGTGCGTATTGCGTTGTCGGCTAAGCGGGAACTGGCGAAACTGGGCGTGACGATACTGGAAGATACCCGTGTTATTCGCGCTGACGAGCAAGGTTTTATTGCCAATGAAGACCAGCGTATTGATGCCGATTTGATGGTGTGGGCCGCAGGTGTCAAGGCTCCTGACTTCGTACAGAAAATGGATGCGTTTGAAACCAGTCGTGGTGGTCAGATTATTGTTAAGCCAACGCTGCAAAGTACGGTTGATGATGGCGTGTATGTGATTGGTGATTGTTGTGCGTGCGAGCAGCCTGATGGTAATTGGGTGCCACCTCGCGCTCAATCGGCGCACCAGATGGCCTCTTTGGTGGCCCGCAATATTCAGTTGGCAGAGCAAGGTAAACCGCTAAAGAGCTACATCTATAAAGATCACGGTTCATTGGTGAATCTGAGTAAATACAGTACGGTCGGTAGCTTGATGGGCAATCTCACCAAGGGTTCAATGTTCATCGAAGGGCGTATCGCCCGGATAGTATATATATCCCTGTACCGTATGCATCAAATCGCCATTCATGGCTGGATCAGGGCCTCCGCGGTGATGTTGGCACAGAAG
>NZ_JBFGYC010000079.1:0-10562 GCF_041587635.1 Pontibacterium sp.
AGCTGACCGACGTTGTTCTGAATCTGATCCAGCGCCTGTGCACCAAATGCAGCCATCCAGACAGAAGACACTAAGGTAGGGATCAACAATACAGCGATCATGAACTCACGCACGGTGCGGCCACGGGATACGCGGGCGATAAACATACCCACGAATGGAGACCAGGATACCCACCATGCCCAGTAGAACACGGTCCAGCCTTTGTAGAACTTCTCATCTTCACGATCGATCCAGTTACTCAACTGGAAAATATTCTCAGCGTAGCTGCCGACAGTACTGAACCAGTTGCCAAAGAACGCACCCAAAGAACCCGCCAGAATCACAAACAGCATCAATGCCCCTGCGATACCCATATTCAGGTTACTTAGCAGTTTTACACCACCATCCAGACCACGGACAACAGAGAAGATCGCAATCGCAGAGACAACCACGATGATCGCCACCTGAGTAGAGATGTTGTTCTCGATACCAAACAGGAAGCTAAGACCACCACCCGCCTGAGAAGCCCCCAGACCCAGAGATGTCGCCAGACCAAAGATGGTCGCCAATACGGCAACGATATCGATGATGTGGCCCGTCGGACCCCAAACACGCTCACCAAACAACGGATAAAACGCAGAACGGATCGTCAGCGGCAGGCCTTTGTTATAGGTGAAGAAACCCAGTGCCAGTGCAACAACGCCGTAGATTGCCCACGGGTGCAATCCCCAGTGGAACATCGTGGCACCCATCGCAGCAGACGCACCTTCCGGTGTTTTCGCTTCAGCATTCAGCGGTGTGCCCCACCAATCGGTGTAGTACGCAACGGGCTCAGCCACACTCCAGAACATCAGACCGATACCCATCCCCGCAGCAAACAGCATTGAGAACCAGGACATACGGCTAAAATCAGGTTTTGCGCTCGCGCCACCCAAACGAACCTTGCCGACAGGCAGAACGATCAAGGCCAGACAGAAGAGCACAAATACGTTACCAGCGATCATAAACAACCAATCGAAGGTCTCGATTGACCAGGTACGTGCGCCTACCAGCATCTCTTTTGCATCAGCCGGGAACAGCAAGGCCAGTACAATAAAGGTCTGGATCGCCAGTGCACTCGTGGTGAATACGGGGTTATGGACGTCCATCCCCATCACCTGCACGTTGTCCTGTCCCGCCTTATAGTCGGAGGTATACTCTGCCGACTTAGGACGGTCTTTCACACTTTGGTTCATAGAACTACTCCGTTTTCTTATTAGAATTGATATCCCCGCCCGTGGCTCGGTTGATACGAATCGTTATCAGCCGAGCCAACTCTGTGCGACGATATGCTGTATCGAGTACGAACATCGCCAATCAAAAACAGTCCCGCAGCGAGCACCACCGTGCATATCTGGTGTTAGGAATATTCAGGGATTCGGTCATGCGAACACAGCCGCTACCCCCTCAATACTCCAACTCCCCCATAGGAGACCGGCTCTTTCAGTCTCTGCAGCTAAGGCGTTACATCCGGGGTGTTTGATCAGGTCTATTTATCTTACGAGTTGGTGATTTTTTCAGCTGACTTTTAACGACAGATACTGTTAAAACCTGTCTGTTTTCGACACGTCATAGAAACCATTAAAACAGGCAATTTTCGCAGCACCGATATGAAGACAGGCATATGCCAATGCCCCGTTCTAATAAGATCATGTATATATTGAGAGAATATTTTCGGCGACGATACAGAGAAGGGATACTATCGGCAAGGATTAAAGTCAGGAGACACCAGGAGTGGTTAACAAGCGTTCAACATCAGTAACATACATACAGATCGCAGACATAATCAACGCGATACAATAATTAAATAGTCAGTTGTTTTTAGCAGACGTTATTTTTAATAAATTAGCGTTTCACAAGACGACATCCATTAGCTTTATCACGATGAGAACTTCATCCATTCCCCGCAATATCCAGCCATGCAAGCCAGCCGACACCCAGTACGATGTAAACCAGCAAAATAACTTCCAAAGCAGATTTTATTGTCTGAACTTTATTCATCATTGATACGGACTTAGCATGTTCACCTAAAATGCGAACTAACATGCATGAATTGAAAGAACATTATCAATGAATTCATCCACTTCAGGCAACAAGACAACGTCTGTGTTTCTTAATGTTTCAAAGAATCCAACCACTTGTGACACAGCTTCCGGCGTACTATCCAGCCACGCCAACACCGTGCTGCGGCATTCATCGAACGTTGCGTCTTGGTCGATGGGTATTCCAAGGTCGATCAGTTTCTCTCTGAAATCACTTTCATCAAAAAGGTCTGCAATCATCATTGCTGCGTTATCCTTATATTTATTTTCATCGTTATAAGAAACCGGCAAAAACCATTCTTATACATAAACGGAAACTTAGTTAATCGACCTCATTCATACTATCGCTATATATCTGGCCAACACATCTTAAAGCGACACCTGCATACCTACATGCGACATCTGTATAAAGTCAGATTTATGAAACTATTACCTTCGCGTTAAAAGCCACTCATGCTTAGGGAATTAATAACGATCAATTACAGGCATTTTAATTTCGTCAATATTGGGAATTTACTAAACCCATAGAACGGAAGCGATGAGATAAGCACATGAAGGGAGTGGCGTAGCGGTAGCCTATGAAACAGTGCCTCCGCTACAGTAGCAGGAGGCACCTTAATCGCGATCAGCTAATGACCTTTTCTTCCAACAGAAGATCAAAAATCTCACGCGCTTGCTCAGCCGCAGGCATGTCTTTGAGCACCTTACCGGATTCACCTTGTGGTTTTGCGGTCGCCGCTTTGAATCGCTCAGCCGCTGTTTTTGCTTTAACCACCTTCAAACGTTTAGGCCGCGGTTTCGCTTTTGCTTCCACCCAGTCGCTACGCACCGGATCATCCTCAACCACAGCTTCGAGGGATTCAACCTGCGCACGGCGACCCGGACCATATGCAGACTGACGCGCTTCCGGCGCAGCATTATCAATGGTCGCCACAAAAGGCAGCGGGACTTTTAACGCCCGACGCTGACCGCGCGGCAGTGCTAACAACAGCTCAGCGACACCGTTTTCAACCGACACGATATCAGCCACACGTGCCACCACCGGCCAGTTAAGTTTCTCAGCCAACAGATATGGCACCATACCTGATGACTCGCCACTTTCTGCACGCACGCCGGTCAGTACGATGTCCGGGCGATGATCCTGTAAGTACTCGACCAGTGCGGGCACAGCGTCAGCACGGGGACCGAGATCCAGCACCTGCACTTCGGACAACCCCATACCTGCATAGGAGCGCAAGGCCTGCTGTAACGGATCACCCGCATGCAGCACCGTATGTTTCTCTGCCAGATTCATACCCAGCTCCACTGCGCGACCATCTTGTTCAGCGCGGCGTACGCGACCCGACTGCGGATGCTGACCGATGGAGATCAACGATACAATATCTAATGAACGATCCAACGAATGATCCTGCACTTGGCTTTTACCTTCAGGCTGCATGCTGATCCCCCTCTTCACTTTGTTTTGCACGATGTTCCTGCGCCAGTTTCAGCAGTTCAGCCAGAATCTCTTCGCTGTCACCAATGGCACTCAATGCGGCACGTTTCACCATGTCACACCCAGCATCGGTATTGATGGCGATCACCTTGTCGCACTGGCCAATCCCCTGCATGTGCTGGATCGCACCGGAGATACCTACGGCCAGATACACACGCGCAGTTACCCAGGTGCCGGTAGCTCCGACCTGACGGAAACGTGGCATAAAGCCATCATCCACCGCCACACGGCTGGCCCCTTCGGTGGCGCCCAGCGCAGTCGCCGTATCGTGGAACTGATCCCAGTTATGGATACCGTTGCCCGCCGACAAAATAAACTCCGCTTCGGCCAGTGGAATCGCATTAGGATCAACCGCCACCTGTCCCTGATCCTGCAGCTGAGCAATGGCACGCGGTATAGATTCCAGTGCCAGTGGCTGCGCCTCATGACGGGTTTCGTCGATAGGATCAGCACACTCCTCTACCAGCATCAGGATACGTGGTGTCGCGCGACTAATATCAATACTGCCCGACGCACCGCGACTGACGGTGGTTTCGTGATCCACCTGCCACGCCTGCACTGCTGGACGTTCGTCCAATCGCGCCGCCAGACGTGCACCGAGGTCCGCGCCCCCATTCACACTGTCCGGGAACAACCAATGTTTTGGCTGATAGCTGGCTTCGATCTGCACTAACGCTGCTAGCTGCTGCTCAGGACAGAACCCCTGATACTCTTCGCTATCCAGTAGAATCAGACGATCCACACCTGAGGTGTCGAACCCTTCCTCTTTGCTTTCACCGAAGCAGACAGCAACCACCGCTCCTTTTTGTTCGTTACCACCTTCAATTCCGCGGGCCAGCTTGTGTGCCTGACCGAGAATGTCTTTGTCCTGACTTGTGAGACGCCCCCCCACCATATCCGGTACAACAACGATGTAGAAATCAGGCTGCTCAACACTGTGTAACGGCAGTAACACTTCCTGTGGACCGCTGCTGCGGCGTCCCATCGCGACAGTGTTGCCATTCCCTTTCAGGCGATCAATACGCTTAATGCCGTTCGGGCCAATAAATCCGACCTTATGCGGATTCTTACGCAGCAGACCGGATGGACCGCGAACTTCGGCTTCATCACCCACACTGACCGTACCGTGTAACGGATGCAGGCGGTTACGGGCGATCCACTCGGCGCGGGGATCTCGTCTTAGCACATCACTCATCAGTGGACCTCCTCGACCAGCTGATCGACCAGAATCTCGGCAATGTCTTTCACTTCCGGACGGGGTTCGACTACACCTTCCAGCATCGCCGTACACTGCTGACAACCGACTGCCACCAGCTCAGCGCCCGTGCTATTCACATCTTCCATGCGCATATCAGCGATACGACGTTCACCTGGAATATCCGTGATCGGTGCACCACCCCCGCCACCGCAACAGCGTGAACGGAAACCGGAGCGCTCCATCTCAGCGACTTCAATGCCCAACGAACGCAGCAACTCACGCGGCGCTTCGTATTCGCCGTTGTATCGTCCCAGATAACACGGATCGTGATAGGTCACGGTACCGCCGCTAAAGGCTTCCAGTTTCAATGCACCGTCCTGTACCAATTGGTTCAGGTACGTGGTGTGGTGCAACACTTCGACCCCTTCCAGCGCATCGCTACCAAAATCACCGTATTCGTTCCGTAGGCAATGGTAAGCATGCGGGTCGGTGGTCACGATTTTCTTGAACGAGTACTGGGAAAGAATTTCCAGATTACGCTTAGCCAGACTCTGGAACGCAGCATCATCACCCAGACGACGGGCCACATCACCGCTATCCAGCTCTTCATCACCCAGAATCGCGACATCTACATTTGCCGCTTTCATCAGCTTAACGAACGCACGCAGGATACGCTGACTGCGCATATCAAACGCACCGTCAGAGACCCAGAACAGCACATCGGCTTGCTTCACATCGCTCATCAACGGTAAATTCTGATCCGCCGCCCAGTTCACACGGCTGGCCGGTGAATACCCGTTCGGATTATCCGTGGCGATGATGTTATCCAGCACTTCTGCGCCTTTGTTGGGCGTATCACCCTTTTCCATGGTCAGGAAACGACGCATATCCACAATCGCATCCACATGCTCGATCATCATCGGGCACTCTTCCACACAGGCACGACAGGTGGTGCAGGACCAAAGCGTTTCAGGATCAACCAGACCGTTGGTGATGATCTGATCCGGACCGCCTTTCGCATTACCAACGTCTTTACCCGGATAAGGAGAACCCGCGTATTTGGCATCGGTACCACCGGCCAGACCCACAACCATATCCTGAATCAGTTTTTTCGGGTTCAACGGCTGACCCGCAGCAAACGCCGGACACATCGCTTCACACTTACCGCATTGCACGCAGGCATCAAAACCCAGCAGTTGGTTCCACTTAAACTCTTTCGGCTTAGATACACCCAGAATATCCAGCGTCTGACCGTTCTGGCTCAGATCAACCGGCTTCAGACCGGTAGAACGGCCACCGCCAAAACGCTCCTGACGACGGTGGAATGCCAGATGCAGCGCACCCGCAAACGCGTGCTTCATCGGCCCACCCCAGGTCATGCCAAACAGCATCTCGCCAAGGCCCAACAGGATCACGGCACTGAGGACCAATGTCAGCACCCAACCGCCTGTACCTTCCGGCAAAATACCAGCCGCAGGCAGGGTCAGGATGATAAAGGCAGAGGAAAATGCCAGCAGGCTTTTTGGCAGACGCATCCACGCGCCTTTGGAGATCCGGCTAGGCGGGTCCATACGACGCTTGAGAACAAAGATCGCTCCAACAAGCATCAAAGCCAATGCGAACAACAGCGCCCATGCCAGAATCTGGCTGTCGATACCCGCCAGATGCACCAGCAGGATAAGGACAATAGAAAGGACAAAACCACCACCGGTCGCAGCGTGGGTTTTGGACATGTATTTGTCACGTTCGACCACATCGTGCAGGTCATGCAGATAACGCTTGGGCATTGCCATTAGACCGGCGATCAGATCAACCTGATCTGGCTGACCCGCACGCCATAAACTGATACGGCGGACAGCGCCGACCACCGCCAGCAACAGCGTGGCAGCGATCAAAACGGAAGGTAACCACTCGAGAACCATTTTTCACCCTCATAGAGCAGGTGTACGGGCAGTGAGCCTGCCCTGTTATTTTTGAAAGGCCCGTCACCCCCAAGGTTCGGCGTGACGGGGTAGCGCCTTACAAGTCTTTACACAGACGCAATGCGTCGTACATCGCAGCATGGGTGTTGCGCTGGGATACACAGTCACCCAAACGCCACAAGATCATGCCGTCGCCGGATTCTGAGAGCACAGGCTGTGGCTTGATATCGAACAACGCGTCGTTGTCGATCTGTCCTTTGTTACGGGACTCCTCTTTGAGGGCGTAATACAACTCTTCGTTTGGACGCACGCCGTTCTCAACCACAACCTGATCAACCACTCGCTCTTCACGCTGACCCGTGTATTCGTTCTCCAGCACAGCCACCAGGCTGTCACCTTCGCGGTACACTTTCTCCAGCAGGAAGTCAGAGGTCATGATCACCTCTTTCTCATACAGAGAGCGGTAGTACGTTGGGAAGGTTGTCCCGCCGATGCCAACACCCGGTTTAATATCGTCAGTCACCAGCTCAACCAGTGAGCCTTTGGAGGCCAGATAATCTGCCGCAGACATACCGGAGAATTCACAGATAGTGTCGTAGATCAGCACGTTTTTGCCCGGCTCAACCTTGCCGCTGAGAATATCCCAGCTGGAGATCACCAGACCTTCTTCAGCGCCCCATTCCGGGTTCTGATCGATAAACGGACGACCACCGGTGGCAATCACACACACATCTGGTTTCAGTTCGCGCACCAGCTCAGCATCCGCAGCAGTACCCAGACGGATATCAACGCCCAGACGCTCAAGCTCCATCACCAGCCAACGGGTGATACCTGCGATCTGATCGCGCTGCGGTGCTTTGGACGCCAACGTAATCTGGCCGCCCAGTTCTTCTGCTTTTTCAATCAGCGTGACGTTATGACCGCGCTCTGCAGCAACACGTGCGGATTCCAATCCACCCGGGCCACCGCCAACAACGACAACTTTACGTACGTCACCGCTGGTTTTTTCGATGATGTGTGGCAAGCCCATGTATTCACGGGAGGTCGCAGCGTTCTGGATACACAGAACGTCCAGTCCCTGATACTGACGGTCGATACAGTAGTTTGCACCCACGCACTGACGGATCTGATCCACCTGATCCATTTTGATCTTGGCGATCAGATGCGGATCCGCGATGTGCGCACGGGTCATACCGACAAAGTCCACGTAACCGGCTTCAACGATACGCTTCGCTTGGTTAGGGTCTTTGATGTTCTGCGCATGAATGACAGGAACGTCCACCACCTCTTTGATACCGGCCGCCAGATGCAGGAACGGTTCAGGTGGGTAGCTCATGTTCGGAATAACGTTTGCCAGGGTATTGTGCGTATCACAACCGGAGCCAACAACACCGAAGTAATCGATTTCGCCTGTCGCGTTGTAGTACGCGGCGATCTCTTTCATGTCATCATGGTTCAGGCCGTCCGGGTGGAATTCGTCACCGGTAATACGCAGGCCGACACAGAAATCACGACCCACCTCTTCACGAACCGCTTTCAACACTTCCATACCAAAGCGCATACGGTTTTCGAAGGTGCCGCCCCATTGATCGGTGCGTTTGTTCACACGCGGCGACCAGAACTGATCGATCATGTGCTGGTGTACTGCCGACAGCTCAACACCGTCCAGACCACCCTCTTTCGCCCGGCGAGCGGCCTGTGCGAAATCACCGATCACGCGCCAGATCTCTTCCTCTTCGATGGTCTTACAGGTTGCACGGTGAACAGGCTCACGGATACCGGATGGCGACATCAGGTTCGGCCAGTTTTCACCGTCCCAACGGGAACGGCGCCCCATATGGGTAATCTGAATCATGATCTTGCCGCCGTGCTTATGCACCGCATCGGCCAGATTCTGGAAGTGTGGAATGATCCGATCCGTCGACAGGTTGACGGAACTCCACCAGCTTTGTGGACTGTCGATAGACACCACACTGGAACCACCACAGATGCAAAGACCACAGCCGCCTTTGGCTTTCTCTTCGTAGTACTTCACGTAGCGATCAGTGGTCATACCGCCATCGGTGGCATACACCTCAGCGTGAGCGGTACTGACGATACGGTTACGAATCGTCAGCTTGTTAATCTTGAGTGGCTCAAACAGCACATCAAACTGGGACATGGAAACACCCCGATCTCTTCTCTGGACGAGTCAACTTTAAGCAACCACGCTATAAGCCTTTCTCGTACCTTTATATTTATTTTTCGAAAGCCCGAAGGCCTCTGCTCTTGTCTAAATCGTGCATAAAAGGTGACTGAAAGCGTTATGAGCGCCGGCAGGGGTAGGCGGAGCGCAGCATAGCTGCGCTATGTGAGCATCACCCGACGGTTTTTAACACCGCCCTGCCAAGCGCAATAGCTTTCAGCAGCTTTTACAGAGGGGTTACTTCGAAGTAACCCACCTCACAACCTTCTTCCGCTGCACACTGAGTCTGTTCCGCTTTAGTGCGTACGTCATAACCCAGGCTTTCAGCAATCTGATCCAGCGCACCGGCAAACCAACCGGTGAACATGTAATCGACTTTGCGGTTGACCTGACCGTACTGGTAAACAAATGCGGAGTTTTCCAGACGCACTTTCGCAGTGCCTTTTTCCAGATCCAGCTCTTCAGTGACGAAGAAACCCCAACCACGCTGAGACAGACGTTTCATGTAGTGATGCCAGATGTCCTCACCCTTGATACCGTGCTCTGCCGCTTCTTTCTCACACCAGTAGTGCGCAGATTTATAACCCGCCTTGTACAGAATCTCGGCATAACGCTCGGCACCGATCTCCTCTTCAATACCCATGTGGTTGTTAACGAAGAAGTGACGCGGCACATACAGCATTGGCAATGCATCTGTTGTCCATACACCGGTTTCGTCGTCTACGTTGATTGGCATTTCTGGCGTGTGTACACCCATTTTTTTCTACCTCAAATTCAATTCTTTATACGTGCACCCGGATCGCTATTGATGATTTACAGCGGGTGTCACGTTAGGAGCAACAAGGCACAAGTTGCCGAGGAGCCCAATCGCCCGGCAACTCATGCCCCGTCACAAACAGGGTTCAGGGAGTGGGTTGGCTTATTCGCCCCAGACTTCTTTCAGCAGGTTGACCCAGTTATCGCCCATAATTTTGCGCACCTGTGTTTCAGAGAAACCGTTGCGCAACAAAGCTTCGGTCAGGTTCGGAAATTCACCGACCGTACGGATACCTTTTGGATTAATGATCTCGCCAAAGCGGGTCAGGCGACGTGCGTAGCCCTTATCGTGAGTCAGATATTCGAAGAAATCCTGACCGTGACCTTGCGTAAAGTCAGTACCGATACCGATCGCATCTTCACCCACGATGTTGTAGATGTACTGGATCGCTTCGACGTAGTCGTCAACCGTGGCATTCACACCCGCACGCAGGAACGGCGTGAACATCGTGACGCCGACAAAACCGCCGTTGTCTGCGATGTACTTCAGTTCTTCATCGCTGCGGTTACGTGGATGTTCTTTCAGACCCGATGGCAGGCAGTGAGAATAGGCCACCGGTTTTTTGGATTCGTCGATCACTTCTTTTGCGGTTTGTGGGCCGACGTGAGACAGGTCACACAACATACCCACTTCATTCATTTCCGCCACGATCTCGCGACCGAAACCGGACAAGCCACCGTCACGCTCGTAGCAGCCGGTGCCGACCAGGTTCTGGGTGTTGTAGCACATCTGCACAATGCCCACGCCCAGATCTTTAAACACTTTGACGTAGCCGATCTGATCTTCAAACGCATGAGCATTCTGAAAACCCATCATCACACCGGTCTTACCTGCTTCTTTGGCGCGATAGATGTCACGGGTGGTACGAACCTTCATCAGCAGGTC
>NZ_JBFGYC010000080.1:0-10524 GCF_041587635.1 Pontibacterium sp.
GGGTCCGTAATACCAATCTATAGATAAAGAAGTACTTCATGAAACAAGGATACAGGCTTCTCGCCGCGGTTATCATTTTTCTGGCCAGCACCGTTAGTAGTGCAGAAGGCTCCTTTGAAGTAACAGATATTCGTCTTGAAGGGCTCCAGCGAGTCGCTCCGGGTCTGGTATTTCGGCACTTTCCGATCAGTAATGGTGAACAGGTTGATGAGCAGCGGTTATCAGCCGCTGTGCGCAAATTGTTTGCGGCCGGTTACTTTGAGGATGTAAAGCTAGCGCGTGAAAACGGTATTCTGATACTGAAGTTGCGCGAGCGTCCGTCTATTGCTTTGATTCGACTTGAGGGTAATAAGGCGTTAAAGAAGGAAGCGTTGCTGGAAGGTCTGAAGCAGACAGGACTGAAAGAGGGTGACGTATTTAAGCGTGCGACGCTTGAGCAGATTAAACAGGATCTGGTGCGCATCTATGCTTCGCAGGGGCGCTACGGTGCGCAGGTCGATGCAGAAGTAGAGCAGCTGCCGGGGAATCGTGTTGCCGTCAATATTGATATTAAAGAGGGCAAGGTTGCCACGATTGAACATATCAATGTTGTTGGGAATGAGCTTTTTGATGATGAAAAGCTGCGCGATCTGTTCGAGCTGAAATTGCCTGGATTCTGGTCCTTCTATACCAATGATGATCGTTACGCCCGTGAAAAGCTTTCCGGTGATCTGGAGCGTCTGCGTAGCTTTTACATGGATCAGGGTTACATTAACTTCTCAGTAGACTCTACTCAGGTCTCTATTACCCCAGATCGTAAAAACGTATATATCACCGTCAATATTACTGAAGGTGAGAAGTTCAGTATTCGCTCGGTCAATCTTGCAGGAGAGATGGTTGTATCTGAGGAAGAGCTTCAAAAGGTATTAACGATCACCGAGGGTGATACCTTCTCACGCAAAGCGATGATCAAATCGCAAAGTGCGTTGAGCCGCAAGCTGGGCGACTCAGGGTATATGTTTGCCAACGTTGCGCCGTCACCTGAGGTGCATGACGATAATACGGTGACCCTCAATTACTTCCTCGATCCGGGTAAGCGCACATATGTGCGTCGTATTGTAATTCGAGGGAATACTCGGACAGCGGATGACGTGCTGCGCCGTGAAATGCGTCAAATGGAGGCAGGCCTTGCTTCCAATGAGGACATCGAAAATTCTAAGAAGCGTTTAGAGCGTACCGGATACTTCTCGGCGGTCAATGTTGAAACAATTCCTGTGCCGGGAACGTCTGATCAGGTTGATCTGGAATATACGGTTGTAGAACAGCAATCAGGTTCCTTTTCTGCCAGTGTTGGATTCTCGCAAGGATCCGGTCTGATTTTGGGATTGAATGTTCAGCAGGATAACTTCCTGGGAACCGGGCGTAAGATTGCCTTCGGTATTTCAAACTCTGATACCACCACCGAGTACAAATTTAGCAGCAATGACCCGTACTATACCGTTGATGGCGTGAGCCGTGGTTATAACGTGTACTACCGGGAACGTAACTTTGATGAAAACAATGTGAGTTCCTACGAAACCGATGAAATTGGTGCGGGGGTTAAGTTTGGTTATCCAATTGATGAATATCAGCGACTGTCATTTGGCGCAAACATCGAACAGATCAGCCTGAAAACCAACACGACTACACCACAGGAAATTATCGATTTCATCGCGGATGAAGGAAATGACTATCTGGGATTGGTTGTGAATCTGGGGTGGAGTGACAACCATCTGAACCGTGGTATTTTTCCAACCAACGGTTATTCGCAAAATGCCTCATTGGAGCTGGGATTGCCCGGCAGTGATTTGACGTACTACCGTGCACGTTACTCTCTTAAACTGTATGAGCCGCTCACTGAATCTGAGCGCTGGGTTGCTAAGGCCTGGACCCGCTTGGGTTATGCCGGTGACTTGGGATCCAACGAATATCCGTTCTTTAAGCATTTCTATGCGGGTGGCTTGCGGTCAGTCCGAGGGTTTGAATCCAACTCTCTGGGACCAAAAGATACGCCACGTAACGGTGCTACAGCCGATCCATTTGGTGGGAACATATTGCTAACGGGTGGTGTTGAGTTGATCTTCCCAACGCCTTTTGCGGAAGGGAACAGCACACGCTCATCGCTCTTTCTGGATGCAGGTAACGTATTTGATACAAGTTGTGGTGCAACCTCTACCAACTGTGTAGAAGGGATCGAGTTTGATGAGATTCGTGCATCGGTCGGTTTTGGATTCAGCTGGATTACCCCGATGGGGCCGCTGACCTTTGTGCTGGCTAAACCTCTTAATGAACAAACCGGTGATGAAACGGAGTTCTTCCAGTTCGCGCTTGGCCAAACCTTTTAAGGAGCAGGTATGAAACTGTTTAAAGCGGCAGCATTTTTGTTGCTAACGGCTGCTAGCAGCCAGGCAATGGCAGAAAAAGTTGCTGTATTAGGGATTCAGCAGGCGGTATTGGCATCTGAGGCGGCAAAGCAGTTTGATACGAAGCTAAAGGCTGAGTTTGCTGATGAACAGTCCCAGTTGGTTGACTTGGAAAAACAGGCCAAAGCTGCGAAAGATAAGTTTGATGCGAACCGAGATCTGGCATCACCTGAGCAGTTGAAGCAGCTACACAATCAGTTCAAGAAGGTGTTTGCTGAATACCAGCGTCGTGGCAAAGAGCTTCAGCAAAAGAATATGCAGCGTCAGCAGGTTTTCCTGGGCGAGATGAAGCCTAAGCTTGATGTCGTTCTCAAGCAGTTGATCAAAAGTGAAGGTTATGACGTGATTCTTGCGAAGAACGCGACACTCTACTTCAAGCCTGAGCTCGATATTACGCCGAAAGTCGTGGAATTGTTGAATCAGCAATAATGTCTAGTTCGGTCAGGTCTTTCCAATTAGATGAACTCGCGTCATACCTTGGAGGTGAAGTCCGGGGGGATGGCGCGTGTTTGATTGAAAGTCTGGCAACGCTAGAAGAGGCAAAACAAGGGCAGTTAGCTTTTTTTGCAAACGCCCGGTACCTCAATCAGTTAAAAACGACACAGGCCAGCGCTGTACTTATCTCGCCAGAGCACGCAGATTCTGCGCCTTGTAGTGTTATTGTCTTAGATAATCCCTATCTGGGCTTTGCGCGTGTCAGTCACCAATTTGATACTACACCGGACGTGTGCGCGGGGATTGCCCCAGGTGTTCAGGTCCATGCTATGGCGTCCGTTTCTGCAACCGCGCAGCTGGGGGCAAATGTTACTGTTGCCGAAGGGGCTGTGATCGGTGATCACGTCTATGTAGGCCCCAATTCTGTGATCGGGCGGCACTGCCGCTTGGATGCTGGGGTGCGGATTAATGCCAACGTAACGCTCTATGATGATATTAAAATTGGCGAAAATTCGTTGATCCATAGTGGAGCCGTGATTGGGGCTGACGGGTTTGGTTTTGCGCCGGATGCCGGGAAGTGGGTCAAGATTTCTCAGCTAGGTGGTGTGACAATTGGTAAAAATGTCGAGATCGGCGCAGGCACTACGATTGACCGTGGGGCGCTGTCGGACACCGTAATCGAAGATGGCGTAAAGCTGGATAATCAAATACAGATAGCTCACAACGTAGTTGTTGGCGAAAACAGCGCAATTGCGGGATGTACTGCTGTTGCTGGAAGTACTAAAATCGGCGCCGGCTGCACTGTTGCAGGGGGTGTGGGTATTACCGGACACCTGAACATTGCTGATGGAAGCCATATTACCGCGATGTCGTTGGTTTCCAAATCAGTGAGTGATCCGGGAGCGTATTCCTCTGGTACAGGCCTGATGCCCTCTAAGCAGTGGAAACGGAGTGTGGTTCGATTTCGTCAGCTGGACGAACTCGCCAAACGTATAAAATCTCTGGAAGAAAAAATTGAGACGTCAAAAGGTTAAATGACAATGATGGATGTGAACGAAATTCGTGAATACTTACCACATCGATACCCGTTCCTGTTAGTGGACCGGGTGTTGGAGTTGGAAAAAGGTGATTCCATCGTTGCGATTAAAAATGTGACCGTGAATGAACCGTTCTTTAACGGTCATTTTCCGGATCATCCGGTTATGCCGGGCGTGTTGATCGTGGAAGCGATGGCGCAAGCAGCGGGAATTCTTGGCTTCAAAACTATGGACAAGAAGCCACAGGATGGTTCAATCTACTACTTTGTAGGCTCTGATAAGCTACGCTTTAAGCGTCCTGTAGTACCAGGAGATCAGCTCAAGCTAGAAGCAAAAGTGATGTCTGAGCGCCGCGGTATTTGGAAATTTGATGTAAAAGCAACGGTTGACGGTGATCTGGTGAGCTCCGCAACCATTCTCTGCGCTGATAGGAAGGTCTGATTTTGATTGACGCCCGTGCCATTATCGATCCGTCTGCAAAATTAGCTGACGATGTCGTGGTCGGCCCCTGGAGTATTGTTGGGCCGAATGTGGAAATAGGCGCTGGAACGGTTATTGGTCCGCATGTCGTGGTGAATGGTCCGACAAAGATTGGTTCAAATAACCGGATATTCCAGTTCGCGTCTGTGGGTGAGGAATGCCAGGACAAAAAGTACGCAGGTGAGCCGACCACGCTGGTGATTGGAGATCACAATGTTATTCGCGAGGGTGTCACAATTCATCGTGGCACTGTGCAGGATAATGGTGAAACGATCATCGGTAGCCATAACTTATTTATGGCTAACGCTCATGTCGCGCATGATTGTGTGGTTGGTGACAATGTCATCATGGCAAATAATGTTGCGGTAGCTGGTCATGTTCATGTTGGCGATTGGACAATATTGGGCGGATTTACTGCGGTACATCAGTTCTGTCATATCGGCTCTCATGTTATGTGCGGAGCGGGTACCGTTGTCCTGAAGGACGTACCTGATTATGTGATGACGACCGGTAATCCGGCTAAGCCACATGGTATTAACTCTGAAGGGTTGAAGCGTCGGGGTTTTTCTCCCGATGCAGTTCGGGCGATCAAGCGAGCTTATAAAGTGATTTATCGTCAGAAATTAACCGTTGAGTTAGCAGTGGATGTCTTGCGGGAAATGTCTCAGGAAACTGAAGAAATTGCTCCGCTGATAGCCTTCTTACAAAATTCTCCGCGCGGCATTATCCGTTAGGGTATTGCCGTGTCTACTCCTCTTAGAATTGGCATCGTTGCCGGAGAAGCGTCCGGCGATATTCTGGGTGCCGGCCTTATCAAAGCGCTAAAACGTCGCTATCCGGATGCTCAGTTTGAAGGTATCGGTGGTGAGCTGATGATTGCCGCTGGTTGTGTATCTCATATACCAATGGATCGCCTGTCTGTGATGGGTTTGGTCGAAGTATTGGGGCGCCTGCGCGAATTGCTTAAGGTAAGGCGTGGTTTGGCAGACCGATTTCTTGCTAACCCACCCGATCTGTTTATAGGTGTCGATGCGCCGGACTTTAATCTTAAATTGGAAGGTTGGTTAAAAGACGCGGGAATCCCAACGGTACATTACGTAAGTCCTTCCGTTTGGGCCTGGAAACAGAAGCGCATCTACAAGATCATAAAAACCACCGATCTTGTTCTGAGTCTCTTCCCTTTCGAAGCCCAGCATTATGCCCCTACGCAGCAGCGTGTAGCATTTGTCGGTCATCCACTGGCCGATAGCATTCCCGGAAGTGTTGATCTTGCCAAGGCGCAGCAGCGGTTTGCGGTAAAAGATGATGAAACTATTATTGCAGTTTTACCGGGCAGTCGTGGTAGTGAACTGAAGTATCTGGCTGAGCCGTTTCTTGAGACCGCGCGCTGGTTATCCGAGCGTATCGACAATGTACGTTTTGTCATTCCGGCTGCGAACGAACATCGGCACGACTATTTGCATACGCTTATTACCGAGAAATTTTCTGATCTGAATGTTCAGCTGGTGATGAAAAACTCCCGTGAAGTGATGGCCATTTCGGATGCCATCCTAATTGCTTCCGGTACAGCGACGTTAGAAGCTACGTTGTTACAAAAGCCAATGGTTGTCGCGTATAAAATGGCCGGGCTGACCTATGCCATCTACTCTCGCATGGTTAAAAGTCGCTTTATTTCGCTGCCTAATTTATTGGCGGGTGAAGAGCTGATTCCTGAAATTTTGCAGGATGATGTGCAGCCTGAAATTCTTGGTGAGGCTGTTATGCGTGCGTTGAATGATGACGCATATCGACAACGGCTGGCGAAACGGTTCGATGAAATCCATCAACAGCTTAATCTCGATGCGGATGAAAAAGCGGCTGATGCTGTTGAACAGTTATTGCGTTCACGGGGTGTCATTTAATGGAATCTCTAGGATTCGACTTTTCCGAACATAAGCTAACAGCGGGTGTTGATGAGGTCGGGCGGGGGCCGTTGGTCGGTAATGTTGTTGCCGCAGCGGTGATTCTCGACCCGGAAAACCCGATTGCTGGCTTAGCCGACTCTAAAAAGCTGTCGGAAAAAAAACGCGACGCGTTGTACGATGAGATTCTGGAAAAAGCGTTAGCGTGGTCAGTTGCCTCGGCCTCTCCAGCTGAGATCGATGAGCTGAATATTCTTCATGCCACGATGCTGGCAATGCAGCGAGCGGTACTGGACCTGTCAGTGAAGCCTGAATATGTCTATGTCGATGGTAATCGCTGTCCTGATTTGCCTTACCCCAGTGAGCCGGTGGTGAAAGGCGATTCGAAGGTTAAGGAGATCTCTGCTGCCTCTATTCTGGCAAAAGTAGTACGGGACCGGGAAATGAAAGTGCTGGATGCACAATATCCGGCATATGGCTTTGCCAAGCATAAAGGCTATCCAACTCAGGAGCATTTCAAGGCTCTTAAATTACATGGCCCTTTGGCCGAGCATCGGCGAAGTTTTCGACCGGTACGTGAACTGATCCCGGAGTAATGGCAAGCGCTTATGTCTGATCCTAAGTTTGTCCACCTGCGGGTGCACACTGAGTTTTCTTTGGTTGATGGGCTGGTTCGTATCAAAGAACTGGTGAAAGCAGCGCAAGCGCATTCGATGCCTGCTGTGGCGATGACCGACCAGGTTAACCTGTTTGCATTGGTTAAGTTTTATAAGGCGGCTTTAGGTGCGGGTGTTAAACCTATCTGCGGTTGTGATTTATGGGTGCATGATCCGGAGCAGCCGGATGCAGAACCGACACGCCTGACCCTGCTCGTCAATACGGGACAGGGTTATCGCAATCTTATGGAGTTGATCTCTCTCGCCTACGAACAAGGCCAGAATGCAGTCCTTGATAAGGCGGTGGTGACCAAGGCGCTAATCGCAGAAAAGTCGGAAGGCTTGATTGCACTGTCTGGCGCGAAAGAGGGCGATATCGGTCGGGCTATTTTGTCTGACAACGGAAATGCCCAAACGCTGCTTGAAGGCTGGATGCAGATCTTTCCCAACCGCTTTTACCTTGAGCTTCAGCGCACGGGGCGGGCGGGTGAAGAGCAGGTTGTGCATGGCTGTGTAGAGTTAGCTCATGCGACGGGTTGCCCTTTGGTGGCAACAAACGACGTTATGTTTGTACGCCCGGAAGACTTCGAAGCACATGAAGTACGTGTGTGTATCAACCAGGGTCGTACGTTTGACGATCCTACACGCCCCAAAAATTACAGTGAAGAGCAGTATTTTCGTAGCGCTGATGAGATGGCCGAGTTGTTTGCGGACATTCCCAGTGCCCTTGAAAATACCGTAGAGATTGCCCGCCGTTGCAATATTGATATAGAGCTAGGCACCTATTACCTGCCGAAGTTTCCAATACCTGAAGGGATATTGATGGATGACTATTTCCGTCAGGTGTCTTACGAGGGGTTGGAAGAGCGTCTCGAAATTATACTGGATAAAGACGACCCCGATTACGAAGCTAAGCGACAGCCCTATATTGACCGGTTGGAGTTTGAGCTGGATATCATCATCCAGATGGGTTTCCCAGGGTACTTCCTGATCGTAATGGACTTCATTATGTGGGGGAAAGAAAACGGCGTACCTGTTGGGCCGGGGCGAGGCTCCGGTGCAGGTTCTCTGGTGGCTTACGCACAGAAAATCACCGACTTGGATCCGCTGGAATACGATCTTCTGTTTGAGCGATTTCTAAATCCTGAACGTGTATCGATGCCCGATTTCGATATCGACTTCTGTATGGATAACCGTGACAAGGTTATCGACTATGTTGCTCGCACCTACGGGCGCGATGCGGTATCGCAGATTGTGACCTTTGGTACGATGGCCGCGAAAGCGGTCGTGCGAGATGTGGCGCGTGTTCAGGGTAAGCCGTTTGGTCTGGCCGACAAATTGTCCAAACTGATTCCATTCGAAGTGGGGATTACCC
Organism: Pontibacterium sp.; assembly: GCF_041587635.1. Lineage (NCBI taxonomy): Bacteria > Pseudomonadati > Pseudomonadota > Gammaproteobacteria > Oceanospirillales > Oceanospirillaceae > Pontibacterium > Pontibacterium sp. The sequence continues at coordinate 8,326 of NZ_JBFGYC010000080.1, forward strand.
TGCATAAGGCGATGGAACAGGAACCGATGCTGAGTGACTTCGTGAACGGTAGCGAAGAAGCTCAGGAAATTATGGACATGGCGTATAAGCTGGAGGGCGTGACGCGTGGTACGGGTAAGCACGCCGGTGGTGTTGTTATCGCACCAACCAAGCTGACCGACTTCGCGGCGACATATTGTGACGAAGAGGGTAATGGCCTCGTTACCCAGTTTGATAAAAACGATGTTGAGGAGGCCGGGCTGGTTAAGTTCGACTTCCTTGGATTGCGCACCTTAACCATCATTGATTGGGCGCTGCAAACGATCAACCGCAAGCGGGCTAAAGCAGGCGAAGATCCGCTCGATATTGCGTTGATCGATCTGGAAGATAAGCCAACCTTTGATCTGTTGCAGGCTGCTGAAACAACGGCTGTGTTCCAGCTGGAGTCCAGTGGCATGAAAGATCTGGTTCGCCGTCTTCTGCCGTCTCGATTCGAAGATATTGTCGCGCTGGTAGCACTTTTCCGCCCCGGCCCCCTGCAGTCGGGCATGGTGGACGACTTTATCAACCGTAAGCACGGGCGGGCTGAGATGGCTTGGCCGCATCCCGATTATCAGCTTGATAGCTTGCAGCCCGTCTTGGAACCGACCTACGGCATTATCCTGTATCAAGAGCAGGTTATGCAGATTGCGCAGGTTATGGCGGGTTATACCCTTGGCGGTGCAGATATGCTGCGCCGAGCGATGGGTAAGAAAAAACCGGAAGAGATGGCCAAGCAGCGCGTTGGCTTCCTTGAAGGTAGTGAGCAAAACGGTATTGATCGAGATCTGGCAGGCAACATCTTTGATCTGGTAGAGAAGTTTGCCGGTTACGGTTTCAACAAATCCCATTCCGCCGCATATGCACTGGTGTCCTACCAGACCGCGTGGTTGAAGACGCATTACCCGGCGCCGTTTATGGCTGCGGTAATGTCCTCCGATATGCAGAACACCGACAAAGTGGTGATCTTCGTTGAAGAGTGCCGTCAGATGAAGATCCCGCCGGCGTTGCCGGATGTTAATAGCGGTGAGTTTATGTTCACCGTGAATGACGAAGGCTTGATTATCTATGGCTTAGGAGCGATTAAAGGTGTGGGTGAAGGCCCTATCGAAGCGATCGTGTCTGCGCGGGGTGAAGGCGGTTCGTTCAAAGATCTATTTGATTTTTGTGAGCGGGTCGGTGCGAAAAAGCTGAACAAACGGGTATTGGAAGCGCTGGTACGTTCCGGAGCACTGGATAACATGGGCGCGCCTCGGGCGGTGTTATGGGATGCGATCCCTGATGCGCTGAAAGCGGCAGATCAGAGTGCGCGCAACCAAGACGCCGGGATGTTTGATCTTTTTGGTGCTGCTCAGGAAGAAGATCCGGGTGACCCGTATGAAAAGTACCGTCGGGTGCGCGAATGGACAGACAAAGAGCGCCTGCAGGGTGAAAAAGATACCCTGGGACTGTACCTCACCGGACATCCTATCGACGAGTATGAAGGCGAGCTGAGAAACTTTATCAGCAAAAAGATTGTCGAAGTCCAGCCGTCACGGGGTGTTACGCAGAAAATGGCCGGTTTGGTTGTGGATCTGCGCTTAAAGAAAACCAAGAAAGGCGATCCAATCTGTTTTGTTACCCTGGACGATCGAAGTGCGCGTATAGATGTCACGCTCTACGGCGAAACGTATGAGCAATCGCGCAATATCGTCGTAAAAGATGCGGTGCTGGTTGTTGAAGGTGAAGTGGCAGAAGATCACTTCTCCGGGGGTATCAAAGTTAAAGGGACGGGGGTGCTGAATATTTCGCAGGCCCGTGCTCAGTACGCCAGTAGCGTAGAGATTTCCTGTGAAGCCGCTCAGTTGGCTGGACGACGTATTCGAGAGCTCTCGGATATTCTGAGTCAGTATCGGGGTGATGGTTCGTTACCGGTGACGTTGCGCTTCCGGCGTGAAGACGCCAAGGCCACGCTTAAGCTAGGTAAAAGCTGGTCGGTGCAGGCGAATGATGAACTGATTATTAAATTAATGGATCAATTTGGCGGCGATGCTGTATCACTGCGGTATTAGCCAATATTGTGATAAAGCTCAGAAAGCCGAGTCTTTAATTTATCTCAGGTGTGCTCAGGCTGGTCCTATAAGGGGCAAGCAGGTACACTTAGGGCAATTTTTTGATCCGATCAAAGTAACGAATTTCTAA
>NZ_JBFGYC010000081.1:0-10508 GCF_041587635.1 Pontibacterium sp.
AGCGGCGGCACAACATCCGTTGCGGATTCTGCATCATTGGCCGGTGGATAAAACAGTGCATGAGCGACATCTGAATTCACTGGAAATGTCAGATGTTGAGGCTTTGAGACATCTACATCCGACAAAATCATCTCACCGCCGGTGATCACTTGAATATCAGCGCTCATCAGATCGATGGTGATCAACGCTGCATTGCGGGTGGTTGATGATGCCACGCAGAACAGGTGGTCTCCTGACTGAGTCAGGCTGCGAAAACTACTGTATTCCGTTGCCAGAGACTGCAGTACTCCCCCTCGATATTGCTGTAGATACCCCATACCATCACGATGCGATAGAGCAACCCAGCCCCCCTCTGCTTGACCATCCTGCAACAGGTAGCTGCTCTGCCCCAACTGCCATGAAGCTGACGCGTATTCAGCATCAGACTGTTCATCCAGTGGATGCAATACTGCCCCCGAAGCGTTCTGGATAACTTGGCAAATCTGCCACCAGTTATTGTGATCGCTGATCACATACAGACGTCCCTGCTGATCAAACTGGGGCTGTGTCAGAGCATAGCCATCGTTGATCAGCACCTGAGGGTCACTCAGGCCACCCCACTCATCGATCTGGCTGTATACCAACTGGGTTTCCGTCCAGGGTTGATGCGGATGATCCCAGCTGATCCACGCAACCTGTCCTCTGACAGGCGTGTCACTGACCGAAACCTGATCGTAGAAATCGAATCCCTGATGCAGCACCGACACGTCCCCGCTGGTCAGATCGACAGCAACCAGACGATTCACCACATCCGCTGGGTTATCACCCGGCAGGTGCTCTTCCTGCACGGCAATCACACGATTGCGGGACGTATCCCACACCGGCGCACCGTATCGGCAACTGGGCGTATCCGTCAGTTTCTGAATAGCCAGATCATCCAGCGACTGTAGCCAGATTTGCTGATCATCCCCATCGATATAGGCCAGCTGTTGATCCATCAGGCACCAGCTCTGACCGCCGTATTCGTGCACACGGCTACGAATGGTGATTGATTCGGGTGTCAATTGGCGGATATTGCCATCTCGCCAACAGCAGATAGCCGTACGACCGTCGTTTTCCGGCTGATACTCAACCCAGTACAGGCTGTGATTCGGTCCGGCAACAAGCTGGCCATATTCCTTCATACCGGCCAGCGCCTGTTCGGCGGTAAAGGAAGAAGACCAGAAACCGGGTTGTACGGAGGATGTAGGAAGGGTCACCTGAGATACACTCTTATAAGCCGTTGATAGCTATGAGGGTAGCTCAGGTTTCAGTCATGCAGCTACTTCATTTAGAAGGTTTTTTTACACATAGTCATCAGGTTTACGCGCTTTCACCGGCATCTGTCCACGGCATTTCATGACACACTCGGAAATATCTTCCTTTACGATGCTGGGACGGAAGGAACTGTCCACACTTAACCAGATATCCGCTTCTGCTTCGCTTAACCCTTCTGCCAGTATCGCCTGACGCAGGAGCGACTCACGAAAATCAGCCACATCCGCCGTCACATACATATGCATGTGCACAAAAGCGGGAGTGTCACCGGTATATTCGTTCGGCCCGCCAAAGGCCGCGACCATAAACTCACTCTGTTTCTGCGCCAGCACCGACTCATGTTTGCCGTAAAAAAACTGCCCTAACCAGGGGTCAGCAAACATCTCCCGATAAAAACGGATGTGGACCTGATGTACCTTTTCGGCGCCGCCAATACGCGTCAAAAAATCGGGGGGGACTTCTACGCCTGCGTTCTGATCCTGTTCACTCGTCCCATCGCGCAACTGAGCTTCATCCGGCAACATACGTTTCATGATTGCCGATACATCCGCGAATACACGACGCCAGGCGTGCTCCAATTCAACTGTAAACTTATCCTGATAAAGGGACTTAAAGGCAAGTATCAGCGATTCTTCAAACAGATCAAAGTGTTCGATCATCGCGCCATATTTCTGAAAATGACGCTCTCCCATTTTCTCAACACTGGCACTGATCTTTTCAAGATGCTCGATCTGACCAAAGGTGGACAGCATATTGAAAAACTTACGATTCAAGGTGACCACATTGCCGGGGAAGACCTTTTTCATCCCGATATCACGTTGAAATAATTCACGGTAGAACTCGCGTGATACTTCATCCGAATGTGCACTGATCACTTCGATGGATTCCAGCACCCGCTGGCGATCATCATTCCCTGATGCCATAGGACCTATCACGTCCTTCATATCAGTGCTTTCCATTGCTCTGCTGCCCATTTCTGACTGATTCATCTCTCACCGCCTCCCTTGCTTGATCATTGTCCTTTTGGCAATCGCGTCCAGAGAGCAGACGGAAAGTCCTGTGCTTTCATGCGTTCAACCACCTCGTCATAACCGTAAGGCACAGTGATAAAATCCACTTCATCTTTGATACGGTCATAAATCGCAAACTGCGCGTCAGGATTACCATTCCGCGGCTGGCCCACCGAACCCGGACAGATCAGACAATGCTCGTACCCTTGCAGAGAGATACACGTATCGGTGAGATGGCTATCGTTGCCCGATCCATTTCGCGCATAGATACCCGGCATGTGAGAGTGTCCATGAAAACAGAGACGGCGCTTCATCTCCTTCAACCGATCCAGATTATCGCTATAGGTCATCGCATAGACGTAACCAAAGAAAAACTCGGGATCAATCGGTGCGCCATGTACCGCCATCCATTCTTCATTCTCAAGTACCGGTGGCAGATACATCAGCCAATCTCTGGCTTCATCATCAATCTGTTTTGCCGTCCACTCGATGACCGATTTAGCATTCGGTGAAAACCCGCGACCGGCATCGTTCTGCGCCGTTGCGTGATCATGATTGCCTTTTATCACGGCAAAACCGGACTCGCGGATTCGCTCAATCACCGGCAGAACGTCAGGCCCGTAACCCACCAGATCTCCCAACACCACACCTTCAGTAATGCCACGTTCTTCCAGATAACTGAGTACATTTTCCAACGCGGGCAGGTTAGCGTGCACATCGGCGATCAAGGCCAGATATCGCTCAGAAGCAGGAATCGCAGCCAGTGCCTCCTCACTCAATTGCGCTGACTCAGGCTCTGTAGCCGCCTGCTTTTTTGCACCTTTGAGCGACCAATCCTCATCCAGTACCGTATTGATGATAGACGTCTCAGGTTGTCTGAAGATCGGCTTACGTTTTGGCGTTTCTTTAGATAAATGTTGCGGCCGCTTCATAAGCAGATCGCTCATCAACGTCGCCAGTTCCTGCTTTTTACCACTTGGCATAAAAGCCGAACGCAATTGATAGGCAATCGTTGCACGACAGTTCACATCATAGAATATCGCATCCAGATGCCTGATCAGTTCCGCACTCAGTGCACTGATAAAGTCACGATCCAGCCAGCTAAAAGAGCGGATATACACACCCAGCATGGTGGAGAAAGAGATAAATTTATCCCACTGATAGTACTCATCATCGACGTAAAACAGTTGCCCCTGAGCGTCCAGAGCAAAGTTAGATAATCCCTCGTCCAACTTCACATCGTTATGCTTAGCGACCTGCAAACACAGATGAAACACCCGCGACAAAATACCCTGATGGCTGAAGCGTGCCTCTTCACCTTCCGGTGCTTTACCCAGAATGATATGTAAAGGCCGCATGCGGGGTGTGATGTTCCCAATCAGCGCCTGCTGCTCATCATCTTCCCGCGCATCTTCTGAGTTGTAGATAACAAACCAGGTTTTGTGCGGATGGTGTACGCCCAGACGTCGCTCTTTCTCCAGTGCGTTGTTGATCCAGTGTTGGGCCTGCCCCACCTTCAACTGCAGATCTGAACGCAGCTTCACGACACTGTTTTCATCGGCATAAATGCGGGTCGCCGGACGCCCGGTAAATTCAGCGTGCAGTGCCAGTGTGCGTTCGTTATCCGACAAGGTGTTTGCCACATCGGAAGGTTCGTAATGACGCGTCTGATCGATTGAACCGATCAGCCGAAGTTTTCGTTTCGACATAGTTTTGAGGTTTAACAGCTGCACGATGACGGTTCGCGATTACATCCCTGATTCTCGTTCTGAAAAGAATGAACCGCAGCGTAAATGGCAGGGATAAAGCCCTGCCATGACCTACCTGCCTGTCAGGCTGGGCAGAATTGAGCAATCTCTGGCAGATTGCGGCGAACAGCAGACCAGCCCATACCCAGGTTGGTGTTACGGCTGGTGATCAGAACAACCAGAGAGTTAGGCTTCTCTGGGACGATCGCCATAAAGTGAAAAGTCCGCTCAGTGGTCATCTGAACTTCCTGAATCATATGTTTCACCGGCTGACCGCGCTGGCTGGACAACAGCGATTCAACCGCACGTACATTACGGCCACGCATCATATCCACAGCTGCCGCCGCAACCGCTTCCAGATAAGACGAGGTAAAATACGGCACGCTATGCGCAACCGACAACAGCAGACCACTCTCCAGATCAACTACAGCACAACCCAGTGCTCCATCAACATCCTGAACAACAGACTGCATCAGATCATCAAGCTTGGACATTTCCTTTTTCTCCGGTTTTGATTAGTTTGTTCGATAGATTTAGGTCGCCGACATCCCGCATCGGGGAGATCCACGTTATACGTATTCCAAAGTCGCCAGCATGGTATTGAGTAACAGGCGCACATCATCTGCTTTACGGGCATCCACATGCATCACCGGCCACGGATCACCCCGTTCTTCCAATACACGGTAGTAATCACTGACAGTGGGAGAGGCTTTTTCGTCGTAATGGGTAATGCCGATCACTGCCGCGCTGGAGCGTAAAAAAGCCGCATTCAGATTGAGGTAGTAGTCCAGCTCAGACATCGGGTCATCGTGGCTGTTATCCACCAGAATGATTAGCCCCAGCGCGCCCTTGGTAAGAATTTCACACATAAAATCAAACCGGCGCTGGCCCGGCGTACCGCAGAGGTACAACAGCTGCCCGCCGTCCAGTGTCAGCTGGCCATAGTCCATAGCGACTGTGGTTGTTTTTTTGCGGCGTGCAGTCGTTTCATCGGACGGTTTTGCTTCCGTTGTGATTGGATCAACTTCACTGATCTGGCGTATCGCAGTGGTTTTCCCTGCCCCCACGCTGCCGGTAAAAACAAACTTGAGCTTATGATCTTCTGTCATATCCCTTTTTCACTTTCCCTGAATACGGTCTATTCGGCGTTTATACGATCTGAAATACGCGATAATAGTGATTTGAAATCGGCGGCTACTGGCTTTTCATGGATCGCCTCCTGATCCCCAAGGATCACCAGGTCTTCCTGTGCGCAGGCGTTCAAAAAGGCGCAGACTTTATCCACCGGTATCTCCGTTTTCTCAGCCACCGTCATCACCGAGGCTTCATTGCTTTGCATAAATGCTGCTAACCGGATCAACGGTGTACATCCCGGCAACCCCAGATCGGGCCAGCGCTTCAGTTTTACGGTTTTATCCGCCAACTGATCCTGAAGATCCAAAGAAGGAGACATTAAAGCGATATACCAGCGCAGATGTGACAGAGGCTGTCCGCCGCCCTCTATTTCATCCGCCTCGATATCAAGGGTATGAGGGGATACAGCTCGCACTTCAAATGCGCTGCATTGAGCAAAGCAGGTGGCCATTGTTTCTATCGGCTGTGGACTGAAATACAGGTCACGATCCAGATCTGCCGAGAAACAGTCACCGCTCTCAAAACACACCCTAAACACAGCGTCTGTGCCCGCGTCCGCTCTGGGTTGCAGCAGGTCAAGTAATAGGGGATCACTGGCTTTAGGCGCAGTATTATTCGCTGCCTGATCAGTATCAGAGGAAGCTATTTGAGCGACCGTTTTCTCAGGCTCAACTTCCTTTTCAACAACCCGCTCAACATCTTCAGATATTTCAGAAAACACTGAAGGTGCGTCTTCAATATCCTTATCTACCGCAACAGTTTCAGAGGCCTGACAAATACTCTCTGCTACCGCATTAAACACCTTGGTCAACTGCCATAGGTGGGGAACCTGATGTTCATCAACTATCAACGACCAGACACCCGGCCCTTGATCCATATGATCAGCCGTATTTTCACCGGACTTCATATAATAAATACAAGGACGGAGATCACCTTCAGGGCGAAGGCTAATATCAGGCACTAAAACCACATCAGCATCCGCACTATTACTTAATGCCCAGAGGTAATCCATACGCGCTTCAGCTAACGCCAATATTGAATCGAGTTTCTGGAATTCTGCGTCACTAAATCCTTGTAACTGCAAATGAATCGTCCGGTAACCCTGCATTATTGATCCTATCCACAACAAATAGAGAACGAGATCTAAACCTTGTTTAACCCACGCAAAGCGCATGAGACATGCTGATGCAAAACATCACATACAAAACAAACAGTTAGACTCAGGCTCTCTTACGTTCATCCATGTACTTCGTCTTTAACGCAGACGAAATGGCTCCGGTTCTACTCGCACGAGTAAAGCAATAGCTCTGTGAATACATGGAGAAAATCACTGTATTACAGACACTGTATTAGTAAATGCCGGGGTTATTGTTGTTTTATCGGCTGAGCTCGATGGGAGACGGCACTGCTGACACGGTCAATATAAGAACATATCTATCCAGCAAAAATAAACGGCCACTAGCTCAATTTCGCGCAGTATAACAGCACACATATAAAACGCATATAGTCAGATTGACCCGTTTTACATCAAAAAAATTAAATACCAGAAACAACAACGAAGGGGATATTATTGAATAATTATTGCGGAATGATTACACCAAAAAACACTACAACTAATAACATTAATTTAATGATGCATTAAAAAAACCCATTAAAATCACATGAAAACATATCAAATTTAAGAAACTAGATCTCCCAATACTTTGGTTTACCCATGATCCCACAAAAATATAATTTAATGCAGGACCATTAAGGTTACACCGCCAATATCCACACAAATAATAACACTATCTAAAACCGATCATTAATCCCTAAAAAAAACACGGGAATTTTTATCATTCCTAAATAACATACCGTCGTCATTTTTAGGCGTTTCCGCCGCTTCCCGCGCATCCATAATCAGATGATGGTGCTCCGATTTACTGCACACCGGATCGGCGTTGGTAGCATCACCCGTCATCATGTACGCCTGACAGCGACAGCCGCCAAAGTCCTTCTCTTTGTCATCACAGGAGCGACACGGCTCTTTCATCCAGTCATACCCCCGGTAATGGTTAAAGCCAAAGCTCTCATTCCAGATATGATCCAGCGCGTGATCCCGCACATTCGGAAACTCGATGGGCAACATCTTGGCACTGTGACACGGCAGTGCGGTGCCATCCGGCGTGACCGTCAGGAACACCTGCCCCCAGCCGTTCATGCAGCCCTTGGGGCGTTCTTCATAGTAATCCGGGGTTACAAAGATCAGCTTGATCGGATTGCCTGCGGCTTCCAGCTTCTGGCGGTATTCGTTGGTGATCCGCTCCGCACGCTCTAACTGCGCACGGGTGGGTAGCAGGTTTTCGCGGTTCTCATACGCCCAACCGTAATACTGACACGTGGCCAGCTCCACATAGTCCGCTTCCAGCTCTACACAGAGCTCAATGATACGGTCGATCTGGTCGATATTGTGACGGTGGGTCACGAAGTTAAGCACCATCGGGTAACCCTGTGCTTTTACTTCCCGCGCCATTTTTAGCTTCTGCTCGAAGGCTTTTTTCGAACCGGCGAGCATATTGTTCACGCTTTCATCGGCGGCCTGAAAACTGACCTGAATATGATCCAGACCGGCTTCACGGAACTCGCCCACTTTGCGTTCATTCAGGCCAACACCCGATGTAATCAGGTTGCTGTAATAGCCCATCTGACGCGCTTCTTGGATCAGCGTAACCAGATCCTGACGTACCAGTGGCTCGCCCCCGGAAAATCCGAGTTGTACCGCACCCAGCTTACGTCCCTCTTCAAACACCTTGAGCCACTCTGCGGTGGTCAGCTCAGTGGTACGGTTGGCGAAGTCGAGTGGGTTGGCGCAGTACGGGCACTGCAACGGGCATTTGTAGGTCAGCTCCGCCAGCAACCATAGAGGTTGGCCATGGGTCGGGACGGCGTTAAGGGATGGTGAACCGTTGCAGGATGAGGAGGACATATTAAACCTCTTTATTTTTATATACAGATGCGCGTTTGTTGTTAATTTTTCGCCCCTGTTGGGCGAGGCAAGGGAGGGCGTTGACCCTCCCTTACCAATCCCTGCCAACCCCACTACTGGCCGGACTGCGTCCGGTTCCCTGTGCGTTTCGAAATAAAACGAAGCAAATAAACTCGGCCTTCGGCCTCAAACAGAATTTGCTTTTAATCGGTTTATTTCTGCAATGCTCGGCTGCATAGAGGGGAATATAGAGTGTGCCAGCCGATACGTTCATAGCACGAATCTATGGATTGGTACGAATGTATCTCCCTTCAGTGCAGCCGAGCATTGCAGATTTTCCGGGACCAAAGGCGAGGACTGTCTGAGGAGCGAAGCGACGAGTTCCGCAGCCTCCCGGAAAATTGAAACGCACAGGGGAGTTGGCGCAGCCAACCAAACTGTAGGGCTGAGGGGGATTGATAAGGGGAGTTCAGCGACTCCCCTTATCTCGCCTAATCAAAGGCGAAACCCAGAGTTGAAAAGAACTCTTTGCCATCCAGCTCTTGCCCTTGGGCACAGACTTCTACTCAGCAATCCACCGCTGCTTCTGAGCTTCCACCAGAAACTCCAACACATCTCCCCCAATACCCTCAGCATCAGGAAACTTGGTTTCTAACTCACCCACAATGACAGCCACACTGCGCTCACCATCCACCAGCAACAGAATCTCACCCGCCGGGCCATTCAGCTGAATCATGCCTTCCGGATAGAGCAGTACGTAGCTGTTCTGCGCTTGCTCCCACTGAAACCGGAACATGGTATTCAACGTAGGAATTGTCTCGGTGGTGATCATCGGAACAACCCTTTGTGGTAAACCTTCTGGTCGGTCACGGTGTGATACGGCGGACGATCCAGTTCGTAAGCCATGGTCATGGCATCGAGCATGCTCCAGAGCACATCCAGCTTAAATTGCAGGATCTCCAGCATCCGGTCCTGTTCAGGACGGGTGGTGTAATGATCCAGTGTAATCTCCAGACCGTGAACCACGTCACGACGGGCTTCGGTCAGGCGGTTACGGAAATACTGGTAACCGTTCTCGTCGATCCACGGATAATGGTCCGGCCACACATCCAGACGGGATTGATGAATCTTCGGTGCAAACAGCTCGGTCAGCGAGGAGCTGGCGGCTTCTTCCCAGGTCGCCCGACGGGCGAAGTTGACGTAAGCATCCACGGCGAAACGCACACCCGGCAACACATGTTCCTGCGAGATAACCTCTTCGCGGGTCAGGCCCACCGCTTCACCCAGACGTAACCAGGCTTCGATACCGCCCTCGGCATCTTCATACCCGTCATGATCCAGAATACGTTGCACCCACTGACGACGGGTATCGCGATCCGGGCAGTTCGCCATGATCGCCGCGTCTTTCATCGGGATCATGATCTGGTAGTAGTAACGGTTTGCCACCCAGCCCTGAATCTGCTGCTTGGTGCAGCTGCCGTCATACATCGCCACATGGTACGGGTGATGGATGTGGTAGAGATCGCCTTTGGCACGCAGTGCCTGTTCGAACTCATCGCGGGACATCGGCAGCGTATTGTCAGTAACTTGTGTGTTCATATGCACGTTCCTGTTATCGGTCAGGTCCCGATTAAAGCTCTAGGCTCATACCGTCATAGGAGATCTCAATGCCGTGAGCCAATACTTCGGCACGCTCGGCAGAGTCTTCATCGAGAATCGGGTTGGTATTGTTGATATGAATAAGTACCTTGCGCGGTTTTTCCAGCGTATCCAGATACTCGATCATGCCACCTTCGCCGGACTGCGGAAGGTGTCCCATCGCGACGCCAAGCTTGTCACCGACACCGGTCACAATCAGCTCGTCTTCCTGCCAGATGGTGCCATCGACCAGAACACAGTCGGCACTTTCCATTACAGGACGCAGATGGGGTTCAATCTGGCCAAGGCCAGGTGCATAGAACATCGTTTTACCGGTCCGGGTATCTTCGATTTTGATACCGATATTGTCACCCGGATGCGGATCGTTGCGGTGCGGAGAGTAAGGCGGCGCACTGCTCAGCAGTGGAATCGCCGTCAGTTTCAGCTCCGGCACCTGCGGGATAATAAATTCGTTGTCGCCTTCGGAGATCGGGATGCGGTTCCAGTTAATACCGCCGTTCCAGTGCTTGAGCATGTTGAACGTCGGGAAACCGGAGGTCAGGTCCTGCTGTACCATATCGGTACACCAGACATCGTGTGGGCAACCTTCACGCAGCATCAGCAGACCAGTAGTATGGTCGATCTGGCTGTCCATAAAAACGATGGCGGAGATACCTGTGTCACGGATCTGACGGGCCGGTTGCATCGGGCCAAAGC
>NZ_JBFGYC010000082.1:0-10453 GCF_041587635.1 Pontibacterium sp.
CGTCTGGCTGTTGTATACCCCATTGGCATTCGTTTCGTTTACCACACCGACAACGATCATATCGTGCAGAGCAAAACGCGCTTTCACTTCGTCGTGATATGCACGATCCACCTGATCATGGGGCAACATGTTTTCCGGGTCGGTATCAACCTGAATGGAAGGGATCTGTAACCCTGCCAGCACAACGAGCGCCAGCACCAGATAAAATACCTGCTTGGGTTTATCCATTGAGAATGATACGAGACGATCTCGCAATGACATGGGATCAGGCTCCTCTGAAAATCGATTACTGTCAGCTATAGAGTTCAATTATATTAGAAATAACTAATATTTAAAGCATTAAATTAGCTATAGTTGAAATAACAGATTGCGAAAACGCAAAGCGATAACAAAGGCCGACTGAAACCTGCGAAAGATCAATGAGTGAGTAGATTGTTCAGTCGAAGGCCTCATGAAGAGGTCCTAAACGTGGGTTTCCCCGCTTTTTATGCTATTACCATATAGAGAATATTAGAAAGCGATATATTAGAGAATTGAGATGGTACGGGGCTTTCAGTAGAATCAAGCTCGATAATAATAATGCAAAGCACTTGGGTGATAGATTGAACGAACTTAACGAAGCTGCTCTCCCGCCGATGGATCCGGAAACACTGGAGATGATGAAGGAGAACGCCTGCAAAGCGGCCAAGCTGATGAAAGCATTGGGGAACGAAAGCCGCCTGCTGATTCTGTGTTATCTGGACGGCAAGGAGCTGTCTGTGTCTGAGTTAAATGCTTGTCTGGATCTAAGCCAGTCAGCCCTCTCTCAGCATCTGGCCGTGTTACGTAAAGATGGCCTGGTCAGTACCCGTCGGGAGTCACAAACCATTTTTTACTCTCTGGAAGGTGATACAGCACAGCGTATCATTCATACATTACACGAAATGTTCTGCCCGGCAGTCTAACAACCGGACCCACCCCTGAATCGACTGCTGTTGCTGCACCAACAGCAGAGATTCATATAACGGCTGCCTCACACAGACCGCCGTTGAGCATCAGTTAAATATTCCCATCTGCACCACTGCCATGTAACAGCCGGTACCGCCCAAAATACTCACCAATGCATTACGCATCGTCAGATGAAGTACCAACACCGAAAATAACCCCGCCAGCTCAGGTAAAAAATCCCGACTGATCAGGTCTTCCCCCTTGAAGGAATAGATCACCAGTAACACCATCAGCACCGGTGGCAGATATCGGCCCAGATACCGTAATACAGGGTGATCTGCCACTTTGTATAACAATACAAAGGGCAACACCCGCGTCAAAAATGTCGCCGCTGTCATCACCGCAATAACCGCGATCAGATACGGTACGGATTCCATCGTTCCCCTCCTTTATACAGCAACAACGTGGCAACCGAGATCAAAATGGAGATCAGCAACATCTGATCCTGACTGATAAAGAGCAACACCCCCACACCAATCAGCAACGCCAGCGCAAAAGGTGCGGCTTGTCGCAGGTGGCGGTATTGTTCGATCGCTAACACCATAAAGAGTGCGGGCAGTACAAACTCAATTCCCGCTGTCGAGAAACTGATCTGTGTTCCCAGCCAGCCCCCCAGAGTACAACCCAATACCCAATAACTTTGATTAAACAGCGTGACTCGCAGTTGATAGTCCGTTTTATCCATCCCTTCCGGGGGCTGGGTGGAGGTCAGCAGAGAAAAGGTTTCGTCAGTCAGCCCAAAGATCAGATAAAAGCGGCGCCAGCCTTTGGCTTTCATGCTGCTTAGCAGCGAGATACCGTAAAAGATATGCCGCGAGTTCAGCAGGAAAATAGTGATAAATATCTCCAGTAATCCGGCATGGTTCGCCAATAACCCCACCGCCAGAAATTGCGCCGCCCCCGCAAAGATAAAGACACCCATGGCACACGCAAAGAGCCAGTGATAACCCAGTTCACTAAACAACACGCCAAATGCCATCCCTAAAGGGATATAACCAAACATCACCGGTAGTGTTGCTTTAAACACGATTTGATTCAGCGAAACAGACATAATAAGAGATGAGGGATTCAGAAAATGAAGCGGCATCCTAGCACCGCAATCTGCGAGAGCCAAACGGATATGCACCAGAAAGGGGCAAACCGCCAGACAATAAAAAAGCCGCTCCAAAGGAGCGGCCCAAATGCTTACTTACCTGCTACGGAGAAGATGTCCTAACCTGCTAAATGCGTCGCTAGTCGATCAGAGTAAAGCTATGTAAAACGAAACCTGATTTCAGTGTAGCAGGTATTTCAATAGTTGCAGTTCTGAGGAACCTGCGAACACAAACTTAGTGCTGCAGACGGTAAATCTGCCAGTCTTCAACCGGATCGTTCAGCATCATCTTCATATCAACAACCTCCTCTTCAGCGTTAAAGCTGTTACGGAAGCCCAGCTTTTTCGCCAGCCCCTGCATTCCCTTATTTGATGGCAAAGTTGAACCGATAATCTGCAAAGTACCGCGATCACGGCAGTAATCGACGACCTTTTGCATCAGTATTTCACCCAGGCCTTCACCCTGCAGATCATCACGAATAACGATCGAGAACTCACTGCGAATGTTATCCGCATCCGTCACTGCCCGCACAACCCCCAGCGTCTCAACACCCTTCCCGTCTTTGACGGGTGCAGAGATGATAAACGCCATTTCGCGGTCGTAATCGATCTGCGTCCAGGTCGCCAGTTCATGGTGGGTTGGTACACCACGGCTGTAGAAATAACGTAAACGGATCGATTCAGGGCTCAGCGTATTGTAGAACTCCAGATGATTCGGTTCATCCTCACCCCGGATAGGTCGCACAACGGCAGCCCGCTTAGAACGGCGCAGGGTGATTTTTTCACTGAGGTGCTCAGGATACGGTGAGATCGCCGGTTCTACCGCGTCCCCTAAGGAAACAGTGGCATCAACAACCAATAAGCCGCGTTTGTTCAACAGCAGCGGATTGATCTCCAGACACGCCATGTTCGGCAGATCTACGATCATCTCAGACAGCTTAATCAGCAAATCACTGAGCTGCTCGATGTCACGCTCAGGCTGGTAGCTGTTCTCCTGAATCACGTTAAAGACGCGGGAATGCTTAATTAACTCCATCGCCAGAGAGGTATTCAGTGGCGGCAACATCACCTGACGGTCAGCCTGCACGTCCACCGCATAACCACCCACACCAAAAATAATCATTGGGCCAAAGGTTGGGTCACGAGTCACGCCCACGTTGATCTGCAACGACTGGAAACCGCGTTTCATCTGCTGCACGCAGAATCCCATGCAGTCCTGATCTTCGTAACGCTCACCCACGCGGTACGCCAGTTTGGTCACCGCATGCTTCACTTCGCCAATGGAATAAAGATCCATCGCCAGATCTTTCCAGCGCTGATTAGACTTTTCGTCGTAGCAGAACGGGTAAACATTATCCTTATGCAGGGCTTTTACAGCTACAGAACCACCCAGGCTTTTCGCTACAGCCACCACGCCGTTGATATCATCTGCGTAGTGAGTGTTGATTGCGGGTACATCGTAGAGATCCAACAGATCGCCCACTTCAGCGTGGGTCAGATAATCCCGTTTCTCTTCCAGTGCCTGTGCCACCATCTCGCGTGCACGCTGATGATTCGGACCGTTCTGCTCCGTATAGGGCATCGGCGTCTGACGCATCACTTTCTGATTGCGACGGTAGTCCACCATATGCATAAACGCATCAACACTCTCCTCCGGGGAGATAAACGTTGGCAGACCCGCGCTATAGAAGTGATTGCGGGATTCAATCGCGGTCGCACGCCCCATCCAACAGGTCAGCACATTACGAGGTGTTTTTTTCGCAACCTTCACCACTTCATCAGCGGTATCAACACCCGGTGCCAGACGTGTTGGCGCATGCAGCACCAAAATACAATCAACGTTTTTGTCTTTCGACAGAATACGAATGGTTTCCGAAAAACGTTCCGGTGTCGCATCTGCATGCAGATCCACCGGATTCTGGCCATCCCAGTGATCAGGTAACAGATCGTGCAGTTGATTGCTTGTCTGTTCAGTCAACTGACTCAACTCGCCGCCTTTCTTCAAAAGGCGGTCTGCCGCCAGCGCAATCGGGCCCATACCGTTGGACACAATCGCCAGACGCTCACCGCGCATCGGCTTCATACGCGACAGGGTTTCGAGTGCATTAAACAGCTCATCAGAGGTGCCGACCCTCACAGCACCGGCGCGGCGCAAAGCGGCATCATACACCTGATCTTCGTCATCGAGACCCGGAGCAACATTGTGACTAACCTTCTGATCACGAATCACATCCGATTTCAGCACCAGCACCAGTTTGTTACGGGAAGCAGAACGAATAGCGGACAGGAAGTTACGAGACGACCCTTCAACCCGGTCGATCTGTAACAAGATTGATTGTGTATAAGGATCTTGCGCAAGGTAATCAACGACGGACGGCAAATCCACATCCACCCCATCACCCAGCGTTAAGAAGTGAGAGAAGCCAATATCATGGCCGTTCGCCCAATCAATCATCGCTGTGCCCAAAAGACCGGATTGGCCAACATAGGCCACCTTCCCTTTGGCGATGTTCATGTGCGAGTAGCTGGCGTTCATCTTATGACCCGGCACCAGCATTCCCATGCAATCGGGGCCTAAAATACGGATGCCGTAGGGCCGTGCAGACTCGCGCACTTCATCGTGCAACGTACGCTTAGTCTCAGCATTCAGACTGGATAAACCACCCGTCAGAATCACTGCCGCTTTCACCATGTTGGCGCCCAATTTTCGAATAATACCCGGCACCGTTTCGGGTGGTGAGCAGATAATCGCCAAATCCGGCATCTCAGGCAGGTCACCCAGCGCTTTGACACAAGGAATTCCATACACCTGCTCATAGCCCTGAGAATTCACGGCCATCAGCTCACCCTGATAGCCACTCTCAAGAAGATTTTGCAGGACCGCACCCCCCATGCTGTTTACAGTCTCGGATGCACCAAAGACGGCTATGGAAGTTGGTTTAAAAAAGCGTTTGAGATACTTCGTACCCAAGTCGGACCTCGGAGCGTTCAGCTAATCTGATGACGTTATAGCAAGAAAATATTACAGCGAACAATTCTACTACCATCGTCTAAATTACGCAGGTGCAAAATTAGAACATTTTGATATTAGTCATAGTTAAGGTCATAGATGTAGAAACGCGGTATGAGCCAAGCCCATACCGCGCTTATTACTTGCACCTACCTGGCAGTTCGCCTATCAATCCCGACAGACTGTGTGACTGCGAAGTGATGCCACAGATCTCCCGTTTAAGGGAATCTCTGAAACCGCCACCTTGACGACAGTTCAGATCACTAAGTGAACAATAGTTCAAAAACCAAATAACCAAACACATTGAATCTGAATTTTTCTCATATACCTTAGGGGGGATACCGCAAAAATTCTCTCTTCACTTCGCGAAAATTTAGGCCATACTCAGCTCAGACCGGTCAATCAAACGAGGTGGCGATCATGGCAAGAGACATGCAACACGATCAGGCATCCGATCCAGTCGAAGAGGACTTTTTGGCGGATGGAGAGTTTGCAAGCGCGAGCGAAGTGGAAGACGCCCGGATCTACAAGTCATCAAGCATCAGCCCCAGCAAACGGAGGCGTATTGAGATGATGCAGGAAGAGAGAGAGTTGCAAAAAGCCTTGCGCGAGGTATTCGACGACGACTGAATTGCTTTACCCCGCCCCCTCCGGCGCTTAGAGTAATAGGATGTTAAAAATATCCAATAATGTCTCTATCCCGGACGATGAGATTGAGCTACGCGCAATCAGAGCTCAGGGGGCGGGAGGCCAGAACGTCAATAAAGTATCCAGCGCGATCCATCTACGGTTCGACATCCGTGCGTCATCCCTGCCCGACTATTACAAAGAACGCTTGCTCGCGCTCAGCGACAGTCGTATCAGTAATGAAGGAATCATCATCTTAAAGGCACAGGAATACCGCAGTCAGGAGCAAAACCGCGAGGCAGCTCTGGCACGTCTGGCCATGCTTATCAAAGATGCAACGGTTGTTCAGAAAACGCGACGTGCGACTAAACCCTCCCGGTCATCCCAGCGAAAGAGAATGGATAAGAAAACTCAGCGCGGACAAACCAAAGCATTACGTAAAAGAGTTAATCACTAGCGAGCGGTGTAGCTGGCAGCCTCTTCTCATTGAGTGATGCAATTGCCAAATAACCATCAATGCGCGCCAGATGCTTCACGACCCTGACTAACCAGCGCAATGCTTCCAGCTGCTCCGTACCCTCCTCTACATCCAGCTTTCCTGACACCATCTGGGCAATGATTTCTTGCCGGATACGGGTACGCTGGCGTGATAACCGCTCATGTAAAGACGTTAAGACTTCACTGTCCATACCTTCATTCTGCAGGTAGTGGCGCAATGCATGGAGCTGGGTGTGCAACATACGCATTTTAGAGACGGCCATCCCTCGTTGCGGCTCCTCATCACAACGCTCATGCAACCGCTGCAGGTGATCCATACAGTGCATCATTGCGGTTAACGCATCCCAATGTTGTGTTTTGTCAGGCTTTAACTTCAGTGCGTTAAGAAAATTGTGCACCTGATCCAACAAATGCTGTAACCGCGAAAGAAGCTCTCTATCCGCAGGTATCCCTTTCACTAACAAGCCGAGCTGACAGCTTATCTGGTCGCGCAAGCGTTTTATCTGCGGGAGGACGGCACGCAAAGCGATTGAGGGTTCGTTGAGTAGAAACGGATCAAGACTGAGGCTGAGCTTATCCTTACCTTCTGGGACCAGGTGTTCAATCAACCGGGCGAACTGATTAGCAAGCGGCAACAAAAGGATCACCGCAGCCAGATTAAAGCTGGAGTGAAAAGCAACCAGCGCAAATTCCGCAGTATCCTCTACATCAGCCGCCGAGAGCAGTTGCCAGAAGTAGATAAAGGGATCAAGCATCATCAGTGCAATCAACACCGTCACCGCATTAAAAACCAAATGGGAGACCCCGGTGCGGCGGGCTTCCACATGCCCTCCCAAGGTAGCAATCAGCGCTTTAACCGATGTCCCCAGATCCATACCAATAACCACAGCCGCTGCCTGCGCAAAATTGATACTACCAGCGAACAACAGCGTCAACATCGCAGCAACCCCTGCACTGGAGGATTGCGTAATCAGTGTTATCAAAATCCCTAGCAATACCAGCTGTAAACGCCCGATCAGCGTATCGTCAGGAAAGGTCTGCGGTGTAATCAGGTCATCAAAACCCTGCAGGCCCTGCTGCATCAGACTGATGCCAAGAAAGATCAGACCAAAACCCGCTAACGCGTAACCAAGATCTGCTGTACGCCCGTTGGCAAACACCCGCAGAATCGTGCCCAGAAAGATCAGCGGTAGCAGTAAAACACCTAATTTAAGCTTAAAGCCAAGGAAAACCACCAACCATCCTGTGACAGTGGTTCCGAGATTAGCACCGTAGATAATACCCAGCGCTTGGGGGAAAGATAGCAAACCGGCGCTGACAAACCCCACCGCGGCAATGGTTGTCGCACTGGAGGACTGTAAAACTGCGGTTGAGGCAGCGCCGGTTAGCGCCCCGGTCAGAGGGCTTCGGGTAAAGCGTGCCAGCAAACGCTGCTGACCGTCTCCGGCACCGGAATGTAAGCCATCCACCATGATGACCATGCCAAGGATAAAAACCCCAAGGCCACCCAGTGCCTGCAATACCCCCACAACCATCCCCTCAGTTCAACAGCCGCTTATTTAAAAAGCATAGCTGCTGACTGACGGAATACGGTGATTAAGAGAGTTGACGCACGGTCAAGCTGACCTGATGTTGATCATCCGCAAGGAACAGATCCCCGTCACTGATCGTTAGCGTCAGTTCAATATTGCGGTTTACCATAGCGGCTAGCTGTTCCACCTCATCCCAATTGAATCGGTAGATCGACAACTTAGGAAGCGCCTGTAAGCTCTCCTTATTCTTTTCCCACCAGATATCCGTTTCGCTGCCATAGGCATATAGCGTGACTTCTGGCGCACGGCTGATGCCCTTGCGGATACGATCCGTTGACGCCTGACCCAACTCAATCCAGTGATCAACACTGCCATCCGGACGGATAATCCAAAGATCGGGCTCATCTGTCGCTGAAATTCCGCGACTAAACACCAGATCCTGATCCTGATTCAGCCCATACACCAATAAGCGAACCATCATGCGCTCCGGGGTTTCAGATGGATGCAGCGCCAGCGTCAATTTGCACTGCTGGTAGTTGTTGCGATCCATATCGACCAGATTCAGATCCACTTTGTATATCGTAGGCTTCAGCGCCATGGCAGCAGGTTTCCCGTTCAGTTCAGTTCTGTTGAGTGGAGAGTAGCCATCGATTATACGTGATTCCTACCAAATCTCAGGTATCGCGGAACAGGCTTAACTTAGGCTAGAATTGGCGTCCTACTGCCGAACCCATTCCGCCCTGGAGACACCATGGAACTCAAACACCTTGCTATTCGTGAGCTATTAAAAGAAGCCGACGAAGAAACCGCCCAGATCAGCGACAAAGGTGGCGTCATGGACATCCACAGCGGCATGGTGATCAATCTATTTGAATCTCTGCTCAACGCATTTGAACGTCGCTCCTCCCTCACCCATGGTTCCTTTAACCAGGAGAATGAAGAGGGTTATCCTTTTATCTCTGCCTTTGACAAATTCCTGGTCAACGAAGAAGCTCCTGAGAACTTTGCTCAGTTAATGGAAGCTGGCATGTCGCAGCTGGCCGCAGCAATTGCTGCACCTTCGGCTCGTGCAGCATCCGGGGGTTATGTGATTTTTGCGGTTTATGGCAGTGACCGTGCGGATTATATGCTGGTAGCGCTGGTGCGGGACCGCAGCAGTATTGCATTGGATGAAACCCTGAGCCCAACCGAGGTGATTGAGGTGAATCTGGAGCAGTTGCACCAGGCTGCTCGTATCAACATTACGACATATAAGCAGGGTAAAGACAGCTACCTGAGTTTTATCGGTAGCAAACAAAAGGGCGAGATCACCCACTACTTCTCCACAGCGTTCGGCTGCACCGACGTTACACCATCCCGTAAATCAACCGGCGAGCTGATCCGTGCAACGCGTGATTTCTGCAGCCAGTACGATCTGGGCGAGAAGAAAGAAGATATTGTCGAAGATGTGGTGAGCTATCTGGAGCGTCAGCGTTCCGATAAACAGACCGCGAACCTTAACGATATCGAAAACCTGTTTGACGCCTACATCCCACCTGAACAGGCGGAAACGGCGGCAGGCACATTCGGTGACTTTGCGAACGGCGGACCTTATAACGTCAGCCATGAGTTCCAGCCACACACCAGTACCATTAACCGCTTCTCTAAAGTAAAAGCCAAGTCCGATAACTGGCAGTTAGACTTCACCAAAAAAGCATTGGGACGGGCAAACTCCGGCAAAGAGATCGTATTCGATGAAGAAAACGGCACGCTAACCCTGAAAAAGCTGCCCACTAAAGTGATGGAACAGATTCGCATCGCACTGGAACAAGACGACAGCTAGCCCCTTTGATCCCCCTCTTCTTCTCCATGTCCGCTAGACATACAACATTTTTATACTCTAGCGGACATCTCCCCGTCACAATCCGGCCGCAGAATAGCACTAACTTCTCATGACCAATCAACGTGGTTCGAGGTCTGCCGGAGATTTTTGTGCAGCGCACAAAAAAGTATTGACTTGATCAAAATTAAGCCTACAATTATTCCCATATTGTGCATCGCAACAAACTTACGGAGAAGATAACGATGAACGCACCTGTAGATTTCCAGAAGCCTTTCGAAGCTGTTAAAACCCTGATGACTATTCAGGCTGACGCTATCTCCAAATCTGTTGAACAGCAGCAGAAATCCGGTGAAGAGCTGACTAACTTCTTCAAAGCTGAAGCTGAAAAAGCAAAAGAACTGAAAACCCCTGAAGACATCATCAAGTTCAACATCGATGCTAACAAAGCACTGTTCGAACTGATGAAAGCTCAGGGCGAAGCATTCACTGCAATCGCTAACTCTGCACGTGAAGCTGCTATGAGCGAAGTTGCTAGCCTGACTAAATAAGTCCGCTTAGTACTTCCAGAAACCCCGCCAACTTCGGTTGCCGGGGTTTTCTTTTGCCTGAAAAATGCTTTCTGCCCGTCTTATCCCTTCACTAAGAACACACCGTTACCGGGCCAGCACGGCTTCAGCCCTACCCGCCTTCTCAGGCCTTGACCAAAGATATAACTATTTTTGTGCACTGCACAAAAATAGTTTGACTGGCTGATTTTCAACCAGTACTATGGCCACATATTATTTTTGCACTGCAACAAAATTTATCGGAGCACTCGCTATGACTAACAACGCTGACTTCCAGAAGCCTTTCGAAGCTGTTAAAACCCTGATGACTATTCAGGC